>CAUCOL010000022.1 GCA_958444395.1 uncultured Lachnospiraceae bacterium | reverse complement strand
GGTCATGAATATTTTCAGCAGATTTACCTTGCGTACACTGGCAAAGAACAAAATGCGTACGATGGTCACGATTATCGGTATAGCACTTTCGATGGCAATGTTTACAGCGGTTACGTCGATCGTCGTCAGTTTTCAGCAGTATCTTCTGCGGACGGAGATTGCGCGGGATGGTGCCTGGGAGGGACGCATGATCGCGACAGACGAGTCATGTGCAAAGGCGATTTCGCAGGATAAGGGTGTAAAGGCATATACGCAGATGAACACACTGGGATATGCGAAACTGGATAAATCCGACAATGATTCAAAGCCGTATCTGCAGGTGGAGGGAATCGACGATGATTTTACGAAGTATAGTCCTATTTCGATGCTGGAGGGCAGGATGCCGGAAAATGCGTCGGAAATAGTACTTCCCAAACACCTTGATTATAATGGCGGCATATCCTATAAAGTCGGTGACACGCTGACATTGAAGCTCGGAAGACGTTATCTGAAGGATGCTTCCACGAACGAAAAACTCGACACAGGCAATCCTTATATAGAAGGAGAAACCTGGAAAGCCGTGACACAGAAAACATATACGGTCGTAGGAATCTGTGACCGTCCGGTCTGCGAAGACTATTCTTCTGCGGGGTATACGGCATTTACCTGTAAGGACGATTCTGACTATCTGTTCTGCGATGTATTTCTGACCTTTTATCATCCCGGAAAATGTGATCAGATACTGGAAAAATATACGAAGACAGGCGGATATACGACGCATGGGGATCTGCTTCGTTACCAGGGCAACAGTCTGAATGACAGTTATAACGCAGTCTTATATACAATGGCAGGGATTCTGATCGGAATTATCATGATCGGTTCGATTTCGCTGATCTACAGTGCCTTCTCTATCTCGCTCAGTGAGCGTACCAAGCAGTTTGGATTGCTTAAATCGATCGGTGCGACAAAGAAACAGATCCGTCACAGTGTATTGTTTGAGGCGTGTGTCCTGTGTGTGGCAGGTATTCCTCTTGGGATGATCGCAGGGCTTGGCGGTATCGGGATCACACTGCATTTTCTGTCCGATTCCATGAGCAAAATGTGGAGTTCGGATGCTGCCGATATTGCACTGTATCTTGTAGTACGCTGGCAGGCAGTGCTGCTCGCCGCGCTGATCTGCTTTATCACGGTTTTGATCTCTGCGATGATCCCGGCTGTCAAGGCAGTACGTATTCCGGCGATTCAGGCAATCCGCCAGAGCAGAGATATACAGATCCGTTCCGAAAAAGTAAAAACATCCCGTCTGACCTACAGACTTTTTGGATTTGCCGGCATGCTTGCCAGCAAGAACTTTAAACGCAATAAAAAGAAATATCGTACAACGGTGTTCTCTCTGTTTATCAGCATTGTATTATTTGTCAGTGCTACCAGCTTTAGCAGTTATATGAAGAAATCACTGGAGGTGACGCCGCAGAGCCAGGATTACGAGGTGAGCTGCTCGACCTATGATGAGGAGACAAAGGGAAAATCCGCAGGGCAGATTGCAAAGGAAATGAAAGAACTGCGTTCTGTGGACGATGTGGTATATCATAAGGAAAGTGCGATCTCGAATATGGAGCTTCCGCTGTCAAAGATAGATACCACGTATATGGAATATATCAAAAAATATATGCCGGAAATGATCAATCAGAAGGAACAGACCCTGTCACAGCAGGCAAGTGTGTATTTCCTGGAGGATTCAGTCTATCGGAATTATCTGAAAGAGCAGGGACTGGACGTAGATAAATATATGGCAACCGATGCGATGACGGCATTAGTCTGGGGGGATTGTACCTTGTCAGAAGATGGCAAAGTCGTGACAATGTCTATATTAAAGGATAGTGACTTTGATACCAATCTGTCGTATCCAAAGGAGATCAAGGACTATTATTATTCCTATGAGGAAGATGGATACTGTTATTATCGTTCAGAAGATTCCGACAAGGAGAAGAAGATCGAGAAACAGAAGGCAGTGCATAACTATCCGGTGCATCTGGGACAGTACCAGATCGCGAAAAAACCAAGAAGCGTCAATATAGATAAATGGTCGATGTATCTTACGATCGTTTTACCGTACAGTGCAGTGGCAGACAATCGGATTGAAAAGGATACACATTGGATGACAAGTGTTGATTACTGCATCTCCTCCGGGGAGCATGAGGCGGCGTGCACAGAACTTAAGAATTACTTTGACGAACAGAGCCCGCAGATGTCTTCCAGCGGAAATACCATCTTTGATGCAGCGGCAGATCGGGAGTCCGGACAGGCGATCGTGACAGTAGTGAATGTATTTTCCTATGGATTCATCGTACTGATCTCCCTGATCTCCATCGCCAACGTATTTAACACGATATCCACCAATATTCTGCTTCGCCGGCAGGAGTTTGCAATGCTCAAATCGGTAGGCATGACAGGCAAAGGATTTGATCGGATGATGAATTATGAATGTGTATTGTATGGCTTGAAAGGACTTGCATTCGGCATACCGGTATCCCTGGTGTTAAGCTACTTTATGTACAAAGCGGTAGGGCAGGGTGTCACGGTGCACTATCTGCTTCCGTGGCAGGGAATCCTGATCTCCGTGGTCAGTGTCTTTATCATCGTCTTTATCAGTATGCTGTACGCAATGCAAAAAGTAAAAAAAGATAATCCGATGGAAGCCATCCGCAATGAAAATCTTTAAAACGTAAACTTTTCATACTATATGTAGCAGTGGAACCATTCCCACCGGGCATCCGCCCGATAAATATCGTTTTGATTTTTGCCCAATTTACTATATTGTCTGCAAAATGAAGAGGAAAATTGTCGCAAAGTATTAGTCCTTCCCGGATCAGCCTCTGTACAGACAGGTTACGATGAATACGTGCAAAGAGTGTGTTTGAATCCCTGTGCAGAAAGTAGCAGCAAAACTTTAACGGCACGCTTCCGCTACTTGCGTTTACGCAGCAGTGCATAAGATTGCCTTGCTTAATACATTAAGCAGGCAATCTAAGCACTGGCGAACGCAAAGTGCCGTTTCAAGTTTTGACTGATTACTTTCTGCCAGGGATGAGTTTCGCTCGAAGCACGTAATTCAAACATCGTAATCTGCCTGTACAGAGGCTCGGGAAAGACGTAAGGTACCAAGACAATTTTTCCTCTTCATTTCGGCAGACTTTTGTAGTCTGCAGGCAAAAATCAATACATTTACTGAAACTTGCGGATGCCCGGTGGGAATGGTTCCGGCTGACATGTTGGTTATGAAAAGTTTACGTAAAGATGTAGCCAAGTGATGGACAACACGTTATAATAGGGATACAGGTGACTGTGTGCCTGGGATAACGTGTTGTTTTGGGTTATTGAGGGTGTTGTGGAGTAATTTGATTTGGAAAGATAGAGGAATGAGGGCTAGAATGGAAGATAAACAGACTGACACAAAGGAAGAAGAGGTCTATGTCCGGAAAGATGTGAAGCGGGGCAACAGACCTCTTTGGCTTTCTACCGAGAAGAAATATCTGATCATCTGTAAATATGCGATTTTCGTTATTGCCTGCGGGGCATTGATCGTCGTGTTGATCAACCGGTGGAACCAGACAAAGGCATTTATAGGAAATCTGTTCAATGTGCTTTCGCCGTTTTTGGTGGCACTGCTGATTGCGTATTTTATATCGCCGCTGGCAGAGCAGATACAGAGACTGATTACCTGGCTGATCCATCGTGGACAGAAGGAAGCAGTCATACCAAAGCAGGATCAGCCGGAGACTGCTGCAGCACCGGAAGTGTCCGGTGATCCAAAAAGCCACAGGGAGAAGATCCATATGGCAGACCTGCGTAAAGCAGAGCAGCTGATGATGGAAAAAGCACGCAGGCGCCGTCAGTCGAAACGGGAAAAGCGGTTAAAATATCTTTCCATCGTACTGGCATATGTGATCGTGATCACATTTATTTCGATTGCATTTAAGTTCGTTATTCCACAACTGGCAGGCAGCATCACGGAGTTGACCGGCAATATTCCGTCAATGTATAATAAAATATATGATCTGCTGACGCAGCTGCAGGTGAAATATCCGGATCTGGACATGAACTTTATTACACAGAAGTTAAATGATATGGTGCCGGAGCTGGTGAACTTTGGAACCAATATGGTGGGTAATATTGTGCCATTGTTATTTAATGTGTCGGTATCTCTGGTGCGCGGTGCGATCAATGCGATCCTGGCGGTGATGATTTCGGTATATATGATCTCAGGTAAACCGGGCTTTAAGTACCAGTTTAAACGGTTGGTGTATGCCATTTTCGAGGAGAAAAAAGGAGACGCTGTCTGTTCGACGCTGCGTGAATGCAATGATATATTCAGTTCTTTTCTGATCGGGAAAGCGTTGGACTCTCTGATCATAGGCTGTCTGTGCTGTGTTATCATGATGTTTCTGCGGCTGCCATATGCAGTGTTATTAAGTGTCGTAGTAGGCATCACGAATATGATTCCGTATTTTGGACCGTTTATCGGGGCAGTGCCGGGAACACTGATCTATCTTTGCACCAGCCCGAAGGATGCGGTTGTATTCGTGATCATGATCTTCGTACTGCAGCAGTTTGACGGACTGGTGCTGGGACCGCGTATTCTGGGGCAGTCGACCGGACTGAGTCCGCTCTGGGTTATCTTTGCGATCACGGTCGGCGGCGCGTATTTCGGGGTACTGGGGATGTTTGTCGGCGTGCCGGTGGTAGCGGTGATCGCCTTTCTGATCAACAAGCTGATCAAATACCGCATTGGAGACAAGGAGATCCGGGCGTTGGAGGCATATAAAGAGGATTAGGAAAAGATAAACTGCGAATAGACGACAATGATAGGAGAGTAAGGGAGAAGGCGGACTGTCAAAAGGATTTGAGAGCCGGGGCATATGATTTGAGCAGGAGAGAAGAAGGAGGAAACTATGCGACTTAGAAATGTAAAAGGGTCACAGGAAAAAATATTGGAAAATCCCTATACAATACAAACGGATGGGGCAGATGGTGCCGATTATCAGGGACTATGGAGAGAGAAGTTCTTTCAGAATGACCATCCGATCCATATCGAGGTAGGTATGGGAAAGGGACGTTTTATCCTGGAGATGGCGAAGCAGAATCCGCAGATCAATTATATCGGGATCGAGAAATATTCCAGCGTGCTGGTACGAGCCCTGGAGAAAAGGGAAGAACTGGAGACGGATAATCTGCTGTTTATGCGTATGGATGCGGAGGATATCACGAAATATTTTGCACCGGGCGAAGTGGATAAGATCTATCTGAACTTTTCGGATCCGTGGCCGAAGGATCGTCATGCAAAGCGCCGTCTGACATCCACGCAGTTTCTGGCGCGTTATGATCAGATTCTGGCAAAAGATGGTGTGGTGCAGTTTAAGACAGACAATCGACCGTTGTTTGATTTTTCGCTGGACCAGATTAAGGAAGCGGGATGGATCCTGGATGGGTATACATATGATCTGCATGTTGATGGACCGGCACACAATAACGTGATGACAGAGTATGAAGAGAAATTTTATAAACTGGGGAATCCGATCTGCCGCCTGGTGGCACATCGTGAGAAATAAATAAAAATATTTGCGTGCTTATGGGGAAATGCCGGAGGATAGCAGGAGGGATCCTGGTGTAAAAAATACTGCGCAAAGCGTCTGCGGAATGGAGAGTATTATTACACAAGGCAGAAAAAGCATGAAAGAGAGGCAGCAGCGAATGAGAATGAAAAAGGTTGTAATGATGTTTGGGCTGGCAGCTCTGATCGCCTGGTGCACACCGGGTGTGTCGCAGGCAAAGAAGTCAGAAGAGGCACAGCCACTGACAGTGACAATGTCACAGAAGAGCGGGGTTTATGCAGAGAATTTTGCGTTAAAGCTGGATTGTGGTGATGCAGATGCCGTGTATTACACGCTGGATGGAAGTGATCCACGGACGAGTGCGACACGTCAGAAATACGAAGATAGTGTCAGAATAACAGACCGGAGTGGTGATGCAAATTATGTAACAGCCGTGGATCCAATTCTATATGATGCAGCAAACGTCACATGGAATAACTCCAAGAAAGAATTTACCGGTACAGTCAAAGCACCGGCGGATGATGCGGTGGATAAAGGAACTGTGGTACGCGCTGTAGCATCAGATGCATCCGGTAATTATGGAGCAGTTGTGACAAATACTTATTTTGTCGGAACGGTGGCAGAGCATATCGAAGGGGCAAAGGAGAGCGCAGAGGCAGCAGGCATACCTCTTTCTGTTATGTCGATCTCTGTAAATTACGAGGATCTGTTCGATGCGAAGACAGGTATCTATGTGAAAGGGGATATCTATGAGAATGCGCTGAAGGAATATCTTCAGAGCGACACAATGAACAGCTGGAATGCAGTGAATGTCAGCCGTAATCTGGATGCGAATTACAAGCAGCGGGGCAAGGACTGGGAGCGTGCCGCACATGTGGATTATTTTGAAACAGATGGTACAACGCTGGATGCAAAGCTGCAGCAGGATTGCGGCATCCGTATTCAGGGAAATTATTCCCGTTCGGATCTGATGAAGGGGCTGCGTCTGTATGCAAGAGATGAATATGGTGCCAAGAATTTTAAATACGAGTTCTTTCAGAATGCAAAGGATCAGAATGGGGATGTGATCGGCAAACATAAGAAGCTGGTGTTGCGTAACGGTGGCAATTATGCGTTTGACGGCACAAAATATAATGATACATACTGGCAGAGCCTGCTGGATGAGATGGATTGCGAGACACAGGCATCCAGAGCGTGTATCGTCTATATTGATGGCGAATACTGGGGACTGTATATTTTACAGCAGGATTATGACGACAGTTATTTTGAGCAGACGCACGGTGTGAATAAGGATGATATCGTGGTATATAAAGCATCCGATGCAGCGGCAGATGCGCAGTATGCTTACAAGCTGGACGAGGGAACCCTGCCGGACGGAGTGACAAATGCAGATTATTATTATGAGGAATTGTTGAAATTCTTTGAAGAGCATGAGGATCTGAAGGCAGATGCCGATTACGAAGCATTTAGCAAGCTGGTAGACGTGCAGTCTGTTATGGATTATTTTGCCGTCAATGTATGGGTCAACAATAAATGGGACTGGCCGGGCAAAAACTGGTCTATGTGGAAAACGGCAGTAACGGATGACAGCAATCCATATGCAGACGGACGCTGGAGATTCTGTTTCTATGATCTGGACTTTGGCGGATGTGGCGGTGCGAGTGAGATTTACACCAATACGATCAAGGAGGATAATTATAATACAAATGGTAAAGGACTTTTGGGACAGAACCTGAAAGAGCCGATGAATCCGGCGCTGCAGTGTTTTATTCTGTGCATGAGCAATGAGAAATTCCGCACAGCCTATAAGACGGAGCTGGATGGATTGGCAAATGGTGCCTTTAAACAGACAAAAGCAGTAACATGTCTGGACAAGTTCCGTGGAACCTATGAACCGTTATTTCAGCAGTATTATACAAGATATTTTGGTAAGGAGAAAGCAGAGCAGTGGTGTACTTCGACCGTCAGTGGCAGTGCGGGCTATAATGCGCTGAAAGAGTTTGTCACCGGCCGTGTCAAAGGAATCGATGCGATCATTACCTATATAGATAAGTATTATACGGAGCCGGAAGAAACACCACAGCCGAGCCAGACGCCGGGGGCATCTTCGCAACCTGTACAGACACCGGGGGCAAGTGCACAGCCATCTGTGTCACCACAGCCTGTACAGACACCGGGGGCAAGCGCACAGCCATCTGTGTCATCCCAGCCGGCGGATACATCGGCTTCTGCGAAGAAAATAGCATTAAAGGTAACAGCGGTAAAAGGCCGTCGTACGATCAAAATAAAAACGGTATCAAAAGGAAAAGTTACGATCACACTTTCCAAAAAAATGATGTATAATGGAAAGAAAACATATAGGAAATATACCTGGACAGCATCCGGAAAGGGTGTCGTCACTGTAAGACTGTCGTCCAGACTTCGTAAAGGCATGAAGCTTCAGGTGAAAGTGGCAAAAGCAGGATATCAGACAACGAAGAAAAATGTAAAAGTTGCATAGGAAGAATGCAAGAAAGAAGCACGTTGCCAGGAAAATGCCGGGTTCGCAGTATTTTCCTGCTTTCTTCCGATATTAGAAAAGGCTTCCGGTGACGGAAGACAGAATGGGGGCACTGAGAGAATATGAAGACAGACAATAATATCGTAGTATCTATTGTAGTTGGAACAGCAGCAATACTGGCAGAAATACTTTTTAATAAGACACTTTCGTCATCGGTGATGGGAATGATCTTAAGCATCGTTCTGGCAGGTGTCATAGTATGCTGTGTCTATTTTGCTGTTGATGAGATCTATAAGTCAGTGACCGCCGTCCGTAAGAAAGAGGAAAACCGTCAGCGGGAGTATCATAATCAGACCTACCAGTTGCTGTTAGGCAAGCTGGAGGAGCAGGTAAAGCTGGAAAAGGCGATTTATGTTAATCTCCGGAAGCTGTCACAGGAGGCTGCTGTTTCTTCGGGGACAGTTGCAGCAAACGAGGAGACGATACCCGGTGCAGCAGCTGTAACGGCAGAGCAGGGATCCACAGTTTCCTCAGGGGAAATAGCTGCAGTTTTGAAAGAGATAGCCGCTGTGGCAGAAGCGGTAGCCGAAGAAAAGGAAGCCGTTACAAAAGAGATAGCTGCAGTAGCCGAGGCAGTTACCGAAGAACGGGCAGCTGTTGTTAATGAAATATCTGGACTGGCAGAAACGATCGCCACAGGAAAAGAAACAGTCGGTGAAGAAGTGGCAGAGGCAGCAGAAGCATTTGCCGGAGAAAATGGTGCAGGCAGTACAGAACTTTCTGTATTAGCAGAAGCGGTTCGGGATGAAAAAGAAGCGGTCGATGCTAAACTGACAGCGGTAATCGAAGCCCTCGCAGAGGGAAAAGAAGCCATTATAAAAGAACTCTCCGGTATGGCGGGAACGATAGACGGACAGCGGCCGACCGTGGAGACAGAGGTTTCTGCAGAACTGCTGCAGGCAGTCGTCCGTAAGATGCTGGATGAGCTGGAGGCGGAAGGACTGGAACGGATCGGTAAATCCTCCGAGAATGCCGCCATGAAAGCAGCCCGTATCATAGTGCGCTATAATCAGAAATATATCGAAGAGATTAAACAGACATTGCAGGAGCAGAATACAGAATCCGCACAGCAGATCTGCGATGCATTGCAAGAGATAAAGGAACAGGTCAACAGTCTGCAGCTGCAGCCGGTGACGTCCGGAGCGGAAGGCGATCCGTTTGACGGGGAGATTGTGCCAAAAGAGCCGATCGTGGAAGAAGCCATCGTCATAGACGAGCCGGAGGTAGTAGCCGAGGAAGTCGTCCGGGAAGAACCGACAGAGGAAGAAGAAGCCATCGTCGCAGACGAGCCGGAGGTAGTAGCCGAGGAAGTCGTCCGGGAAGAACCGACAGAGGAAGAAGAAGCCATCGTCGCAGATGAGCCGGAAGAGATCCCGTTGCCAGAACAGGGGAAAGCATCTGACAGTACCGGGTCACAGGACAGTACGAGTCATATTCCGGATCTGTTTGAGCCAGAACCGGAAGGAACGGAGAATGCAAATAAAATGATGTCGCCGGATGAGATCGCAGCCCTGATCGCATCGATGAATAACTAAAGCAAACTTCCCACACCGCCAGGGGCAGTGAAAGACCTGACATCCTGGCGGTGTGGGAAGTTTTTCTGTTTTTCTTGCGATTCCGCAGACGCATAGCGTCTGCGGAATGGGGGATTATATCAGGTGCATCGTTCGCATCAGAAAGATCCAGAAGGTCAACGTGATAGAGGAGAGCAGTGTGGTGGCAACAATGATACTGGATGCCAGCACATCGTCCCCATCCATGTTCTTCGCCATGATATAGGACGTTGGTGTACACGGTGATGCTAGCATAACCAGGATAGCGACCAGCTTCTGATCGCGCATGCCCAGATAGATCGCTACAGGCAGAAATACAGTTGCCAGCCCCAGCAGCTTTAAGAAAGTAGCAACCAGCGTAGGTTTAATCTTTGCAAGAGCTTTCTTTCCTTCAAAAGTAGCACCGATGGATATCAGAGCCAGAGGCGATGTCATAACAGCCAGATTCTGAATCGTTTTGTCGGCAATATGTGGCAGCTTCAGATTCACTAAGGAAGCCAGAAGTCCCAGAAAGATACCGATAATGATTGGGTTTTTTAACACATTCAGGAACGTAGCTTTGATCTGATGGGTATTATTCGAGATCTCTTCATTATTACTTTCCAGGGTCAGAATAATTACTGCAAAAATATTGTAAAGAGGAACTGATCCGATGATCATCAGAGGTGCCATGCCGGATGTTCCATAAATATTCTGGATAAATGCAATCCCCAGGATCGCAGCACTGCTTCGGTAAGAACATTGTACAAAAGCACCAACCGAAGTTTTATCTTTCAACAAATGCCGGGCAAAATACCAGATTACCAAAATAGAGATTAACGTTACGGCAAAACAGTAGCCCACATATTGCGGATCAAAGTGATGCCGTATATCTGTAACTGCCAGATCTGAAAAAAGCAGGCACGGCAGACATACCTTAAAAACAAATTTATTTGCGACGGAAGCAAAGTGCTCGTCGATCAGGTGCATCCGCTTCAGAATATTTCCGATGACCATCATCGCAAAAATAGGAACAGTAGCATTCAAACTAAAAATAAAACTATTCAAAATATCTCATCCTTAC
>CAUCOL010000021.1 GCA_958444395.1 uncultured Lachnospiraceae bacterium | reverse complement strand
ATTGCTGTAATGTTGTGTTGTACTATCATAATGATCCTCCTTGTTTTCCGGAGCGTATCCTGTCCTTTTCATCAGCCGAACAGTGATCCCGTCTCCTGCCCCACATATGTGAGTTATGATGTTTTGTTTCCTCTGGAAATCCTTTTCCCGAGGTAGTGTCTATCTATAACAAGCAGAACTCCCGGGTATGTTTCTGCCTATTACCAAAATTAAAATATCCCTAACCACTTTCCACTCCCCCTACATAATCTCTACTGATCCTTATGCCGTTCTTCCCACAGAATCCTCTGAATCTCTTTCTGCGCCTCTGCCGAAATTTTCTTTTCCGGATAATATGTCTCTTTCTTTCGCGCCGTATTCTCTTCGATGTTACTCCGGACGATTGGAATATCCCGTGGTGCATCGATCATCAGACGACCATGTCCACCGCTGCCACCTACGTAAATAACACGGATATCCTCCCCAATATTAATGTATTGCCCTTGTTTTAAAGATAATTTCAGCATAAGTACCTCCATGTTCTTTTGACTATGATCGTATCTCTGCTTCCTGATCGATCTGCAAAATGCTGTATTTTCATTATGCTACGTTTTGTATACTTTATATTGCCACTTTGCTACATATAATTAACATATAATTTTATTTTTGCTACACTTTGTTACTTTTGTACAATTCTCTTAATAAATTTCTGTATATTTTTCTCTCTTTTTTGTGCACTTTTACTCTTTACTCTATCTTTTTCGCAACGTTATGTATCATTTTCTGTGTTTATATGCTGTTTTTTTAACATTAACTCAATTATTCGCTACAGTTAATAACATTCGTGTTGGCTGGGAAAAATATACTTAATGAAAAGAAGGCGGTATCAATTATGAAAGGAAAATTACTCCCACAAAAGCTAAAAGAATTAAGAAAAGTGCACAATTACACACAGGATTATGTAGCAGAGGTACTCGGTGTCGTACGACAGACCTACAGTCATTACGAAACAGGAAAGAGAACACCGGATGCACAGGCTTTGTACAAGCTGGCAGGTCTTTATAACATTTCGATCGATGATCTGATGCATCTGACAGTGCAGGTCGACCGCGAAGTCTCCTATGATGCACCGACTCCGACAACAACCAGTTCCGATCTTTCTGAGTATCTGGCATTTTTTAACGATCCGGCGAATAAAAAAAAGTATATGTTCAATTCCGACCTGGAGAAAGAGCTTCTTTTTTATTTTCACAAAATATCCGAGGAAGATAAGAAAGAAATTATTGAGTTCACTAAGATCAAAGCCCGGAAATACTCTGCTCTCCCTCTGCCAAATGCAACCGGTCACTAGAACAAAGGGCAAAACCAGCGTTTTGCCCTACAAGAATTGCTTCGCAATTCTCGTTGGCTTCACTCTATGTTGCGAGCAATTCCCTATTATGGAACAACAGGTTTCCCCTTCCCGAAAGGACAGTCCTATGCCCTGTATGACCGGCTCCGTCTCTCTTTTCGGAAAGGGGAACTTTTTCTTGCTTTTTCTAGGGGACTATACTATACTATGGTAAGTAACAAACAATCATGCACAATTCATAAGAAAATGGGGAGCTGAGAGAATTCGGCTGAGAGGAAACACAGACTGTTTCGACCCGGAGAACCTGATTTGGGTAATGCCAACGTAGGAAGTATAGATCCCGTTATCTGAGATGCCCTTCGCATCTTTTTTATTTTTGGATTTTTTTATTACATCTATTTTTAATAGAATCTGCTTTGTCTATTTCCCACATCAGACTACATAATCCATCACACAGACGATTACTATATCCGGCAGATTTCGTTTCTTTTATCCCCCAAAGCAAGAACATGTATAAAATAATCCGTGTGTACCGGATAGCGAACTATATTACAGATGTACACAGAAATGAGGATGGAATGAATCAATATACTACACAGATGGATGCCGCCAGAAAAGGCATCGTAACACCGCAAATGGAAACAGTAGCCAAAAAAGAGCATATGGATGTTCAGGATCTGATGAAATTAGTTGCAGAGGGAAAGGTTGCCATCTGCGCAAATAAAAATCATACCTGTCTAGATCCGGAAGGTGTCGGAAGCATGCTTCGCACGAAGATCAATGTAAATCTGGGTGTTTCACGCGACTGTAAGGATTATGATATCGAGATGCAGAAGGTTATGAGTGCTGTTGACCTGGGTGCCGAAGCGATCATGGATCTGTCCAGTCACGGAAATACACAGCCATTTCGCCAGAAGCTGACTTCGGAGTGTCCTGCCATGATCGGTACCGTACCTATTTATGACAGTGTAATCCATTATCAGCGTGACCTTGCCACACTGACGGCTAAAGATTTTATTGATGTGGTTCGTCTACATGCACAGGATGGCGTAGATTTTGTAACACTCCACTGTGGTATCACCCGCAAAACGATCGAACAGATCAAAAAACACAAACGTAAAATGAATATTGTCAGCCGTGGTGGAAGCCTTGTATTCGCCTGGATGAGCATGACCGGGGAAGAGAATCCTTTTTATGAATATTTTGATGAGATATTAGATATCTGCGAGGAATATGATGTAACTGTTTCTCTCGGTGACGCCTGTCGTCCGGGCTGTCTGGCAGATGCAACCGATGTATGCCAGATCGAAGAGCTGGTACGTCTGGGTGAACTGACCAAGCGTGCCTGGGCACATAATGTTCAGGTAATGGTCGAGGGACCGGGACATGTACCTCTTGATCAGGTTGCTGCAAATATGAAAGTACAGCAGACGATCTGCATGGGTGCCCCTTTCTATGTATTAGGACCACTTGTAACAGATATTGCACCAGGCTATGACCATATCACTTCTGCAATCGGTGGAGCTGTTGCTGCCATGAATGGTGCTGCTTTCCTTTGCTATGTAACACCGGCTGAGCACCTCGCTCTTCCAAATGTCGACGATGTAAAGCAGGGCATTATCGCTTCTAAGATTGCAGCCCATGCCGCAGATATCGCCAAAGGAGTCCCGGGTGCACGCGATATTGATGATCGTATGGCAGATGCCCGTCAGAAGCTGGACTGGGAAGCACAGTATGCCTGCGCACTGGATCCGGAGACTGCCAGAGCGATCCGCGACAGCCGCAGTCCGGAGGATGACCATAGCGATACCTGCAGTATGTGTGGTAAATTCTGTGCTGTACGCAGCATGAACAAAGCACTTGCCGGCGAATATATTGATATTCTGTAATGGATACGATGGATTTTGCCACGAATAATATCGAAAGGAACATATAAAACAGGATGCCGGACTAATATGATATCTGTCTGTTTTGACAGTAATGTATCATGTTAGTCCGGCATCCCGTTTTTCTTGTATTACTATATCATTTTATCAGGTTATTTTCTATTATTATAATCTAAAACTTCCCACGCCGCCAGAAGCAGTTAAAGTCCTGCCATCACGATGTGGGGAGTTTTAGTTATAATCTGGTAAATATCTCTGTTTCGGATTTTAATTCTCCGGATATCTGATGATTTACGTTCATTTTGTCGGATATCTTCTCCATATCCAGAACCAGATTCTGTGTGCTGTCTGCCACACCAGTCACTCCCTGCACTCCTTCATCAATCGCAGTCGTGATTACCTGGATCGAATTGGCGATCTCATCTACCACTGACTTCAGCTGTTCTGTCTTTCCGGCAAAATCTGCCATTACTTCTTCTATATATCCGGCTTTCTCTTTATATGTCTCTCCTGTGCTGACGAAATCTGCAAAATCCGGAAGGATTGACTCCTGAATATATTGTACCAGTCCATTGGCACTGTCTGACAGGTTATGCACAGCTTCTGTCACAATACCATTGATCTGCTGGATATTCCCTGCCGCTTCACGGCTGTCCGCCGCCAGCTTACTGATCTCATCGGCTACTACTGCAAAACCTTTTCCTGCTTCTCCGGCTCTGGCTGCTTCAATGGATGCATTTAATGCAAGCAGATTGGTCTGGCTTGCAATACTTAAGATGTCGTCCGTCAGTGAATTGACCTGATCTACACTTTGACTTTCCTCGATCGCCTGGCTTAACTGTGCCAGGATCAGATCCATCTTCTCCTGTGTGGATTCCATATTGGAACGAGCCTTCTCCTCCATCGTACTGGCATGCTCTTCCATCTCCAGCGAATATGTATTGATCTCATTAGAACGTGCTGCGATCTGATCCACTTCCTGACGCACAGAGTCTGCATTTCTGTTAATAACGGATGCATTTTCTGCTACTTCCTGCATCGTCGCAGATAATTCCTCTGTCAGTGCGGACAAACCAGATACACTGTCATTCGAGGTACGGATACTGTCCATAACATCCCCAACGACACCGTCCATCTTAATCGTATTATCGGATAACAGCTTAAATATATCCTGCAGCTTGGAAAGAAAGATATTGATTCCTTCGCACAGGCTCGCAATCTCATCGTTCGATACGACTGCAATCCGCCTGGTCAGATCCCCTTTGCGCTGCTCCAGATCCTCGATCATGCCGGACATATCCTTCTCTGCCGCTGTGATCGGCTTCAGGATACGTTTCATGACAGAATACAATGCACCCAGCATAGCAGCTATGCCGATAAATACAGCAATTCCATTGATCACGACCGCACTTTTATGTAGCGCTTTCAAATGTTCCTTTTCTGTAGCAACATTTTCTTCTGTATGCTTGATCAGAGTAGCAAGTACACTCTGCATCTGCTCTCCATAGGAAGCTACATCTCCATTTGCCAGTGCATAGGCATCGGCTGATTTATTGTTGGCACTATATGCCAGCAGATTGGCCAATGCATGCTTAAACTCCTCATAGGTCTTATTTAAAGACTGATAGGTAGCCATATCCTCAGAAGCAACCGAACTTTTATAAGACGCCATACTCTGATCCATCTGCTGCTCCAGATCTTTTAGTTCATCGACCGCATTTAACTTTACATTATAATCGGTTGCGATGATGTGCGATAATGCAACTTTATGAATACTCTGCGCCTGCTGCTGCATGCTTCCAAGTGCTTTTACACTGTCCATCCCCTGGTCGGCGATGCGCTCTGCACTTCGATTTACATTCTGAATATTTACCACTGCCATGATATTGGATAGAATCGACACCACACCCAGAATCAGAACCGGCATCATGATAAATACTTTAATACTTGTTTTCTTCTTTGTATGTTTCACATGAACACCTCCCGTCTCTTATATGGTGGATGCGGTGACTTTCTTCACCATCTCATCCAAAGCCTTCTGCAGCTCTTTCTTCGATAAAGAAGAGCCTGCCATCTGCGTACCAAACACCGAGATCGGATCCCAGAAATTGCCGCCGACACGCTGCAGACAACCATATTCCGACTGAGCGATCACTGCCTGGATCGCCGGAGACTTACTGATCTCGTCCGACTCTGCCGCCTTTTTATTAGACGGTCCCTGTCCACGCTCAGTAAAACGAAGTGTCTGGTTCTGTTCATTTGTGATCCATTCTGCCAGCTTCATTGCCCATTCCGGATAGGCGGAATACGCATTGACACCGACCATCTTATAGCCTGTAAAGGATGCCATCTGTACCTGTCTGCCAGCACAGGTATACGTTGGGAGCTTGACCGCACCGTAGTTCTTTCCCCATGCCTTTTCGATCGTATTCGCATTCCATACACCACTGACACCTGCTGCTACACTTCCATTCTGCACTCCTGCCAGAAATTTATCATCCGTAGTATTCAAGAAGGCACTGCTGTGTGCAATCTTCTGCATGGCTTCTGCAACATCCACGCCCTTGATCTTGCCTTTCTTCGTATTCCAGTTACAGTAGTTCGTAACACCATCCTTATTGACTCCGGCTTTCAATCCCGTATTACCAAAGAATGAATAGAGATACCAGGCAGATGACCAGTCCATCGTCACCTTTTTATGCACCTTTGTTGCTCTGGCAAGCAGTGTATCCATCTTCTTCACATCGGATTCAGAGAAATATTTCTTATTGTAGTACAGAAAATAGCCGTTATCTGCTGTCATCGGATAGGCAAATAAACGGTCGTTGATCGATGCCGCCTCTACAGCACCGTCGATGTTCTCCTGACGTACGGCAGCTGCATCTGTAATCTCCTGCAGCACACCACTGGCTGCCAGTGCCTGCAGCTGGTCATCCGGAAATGCAAATACATCTGCTCCCTTCTCCACATCCCCCAGCAATGCTTCCTTACAGTCTGTCTCTCCCTGCACTGCCAGCTGTATGTCAAACTTCGCCTCAGACTGATGCTCTTTTACAAAGCTGTCCACCATCTCCTGCAACATAGCCTGGTCTTCTTCACCACCCCAGAGAGTCAGCTTCACTGTCTGTTCCTTCTGCGGTGCTCCATTGCTTTTGTTTCCCTGCGGCTTCGTCCGCTTCTGTGCACACCCGGTCATGCCCAGACACAAGCATAGCATAAGCACTGCACAGAATCTGCTTTTTTGTTTCATGTCTTCCTCACTTCTGCGTGCCACTTTCTCTAATCCTGTCTGGATCTAAATGTCAAAAGGCATTTGCGCTCCAAAGGTATTCAGCCCCTTCGACACGTAAATTCCATGTGTTAATTGCTCCAAATTTATCCCTTGTGCTTGTTTTATTTCATACATTCTTCGTCCCCTGTAAACAACCTGTGGACGGCACGCACTTCCCAGTCGATTACACTTTTAATATATGTATTATACAATAATTTCCTGCAAAAATCATCCATCTTTTTTACGAAAAAATGTCATTTTTTTATGACTTTTTTGGCAGACTCTGCAATTTTCATTTTTCTCTGTTCTATTTTGTTTTTCTCCCACCCACACACTTCTGTGCTCATTGCTTTATTCCAGGATCGTACCGTCAATAGCAATCGTTGTAACACTCCACGGAATAAACTTTCCGCTGTTTTGCAGGGCATGCACAACCGCCTGCTCTATTCCGCCACAGCAAGGCACCTCCATGCGTACAACCGTTACACTTTTGATATCATTGCTCTGGATGATCTCCGTTAATTTCTCTGTATAATCTACCGTATCGAGCTTGGGGCATCCGATCAATGTTACTTTTCCTTTTATAAATTCCTGATGAAAACCTGCATAGGCATAGGCTGTACAGTCCGCTGCAACCAGCAGTTTTGCACCATCAAAGTATGGCGCATGAACCGGTGCCAGCTTAATCTGTACCGGCCAATTTCCAAGCATGGACTTTGCTGCGGCAGATGGCATCTCTGCATTCTCTGTCTTCTGTGGTGTCAACACACGCATTCTGCTTCCCGGACATCCCCCCATCGGTACCTTTCCCGGTGCCTGTACATTTTGCTGCTCTTTTTTCTTTTTATTTTCCTGCACAGCTGCTTCATCATAGGCTGTAGCCTCCCTCTCTACAAAAGAGATTGCCTGCATCGGACAGGCCGGCAGGCAATCCCCCAGACCGTCACAATAATCGTCGCGCATCAGCTTTGCCTTTCCATTCACGATCCCAATGGCACCCTCATGACAGGCATCTGCACATATTCCACATCCATTACATTTTTCCTCGTCAATCTGAATCACTCTACGTATCATAATAACCTCCATTCCTTTATTCCTTGACTTTCCGGACTTAGTATACTAAAATTGCTCTCAAAAGTACGTTGTAATAACAACATTTATTATAAAAAGGGAGATTATTATGGCTGATCTTGCATTTCTTGCACAAACGATTCTTTTTCAGGACGCAAGTCAGGAAGAAATTGCATCCATGCTGCATTGCCTGGGTGCAATAGAAAAACAGTACAAAAAAAACGAAATTATCTTTCACAGCGGCGATTTTGTCTCGTCGATGGGATTGATCCTGTCAGGAAGTGTTCAGATCGAGAATGACGACCTGTGGGGCAACCGCAGTGTACTCGATCACATTGGAAAGGGGCGTGTTTTTGCGGAAACATATGCTTTTCTGCCAAAGGAACCGCTGCAGGTCACGGTCACTGCCCCGGAGAAAGTATCTGTTCTTTTCCTGCGCACCGACCACCTGATCCACACCTGTTCCAATGCCTGTCCCCATCATCAGAAACTGATTGAAAATCTGCTAAAAATATCTGCCCAGAAGAACTTAAATCTGTCCCGGCGTATCTTTCACACATCACCGAAAACGATCCGCGGACGGCTGCTCTCCTATCTGTCCTTTCAGGCCGCCAGCTGTGGAAAACCAGAATTTGATATTCCCTTTAACCGCCAGCAACTCGCCGATTACCTGAACGTAGACCGCAGTGCACTCTCCAACGAACTTGGAAAAATGCAAAAAGAAGACCTCCTACAGGTCACCAAAAATCACTTCGTCCTAAAATGCGAAGTCTGATCCCCACCATCCCCTAGCACCAACACACCCTAAGGGTGTGTTTTGTGCTAGTTGAAGTAGACCATTTCTTCGGCAGGTTTTGGTGCTGCTTCTACTTCCTCTGCGTAGAAGACCGGACCTTCTTCGCCGTATTCCTTGCGGTATTTGTATTCCATGCGTGCAGTGATCGTGACGTAGTCTTTGTTCTTAAAGGCTGACCAGTCATCGGCTTTGCACAGGAACCCCAGAAACTGAATATCATCGGCACAGCATGTCATCGCATATCTGCCAAACACAGCAAAACCAGGTTCCAGACCGCGCGGTTTCTGCACCAGTCCTGTCAGCTTTAATGTTTTGCCGGTGTATGTCTCCTGATGATCCATCATATCGACATACCACAGCCCAAAGTCATCTACATTGACTTCGATCACGTCTGCGTTTGCATCAAACGGAAGCTCCTCTTTCATCTCATAGAACGCTTCATCCTCTGACTCATAAACGATCTGCGCTCTTGGATTGGCAGCTTTTACGCTTCCACGGATCGCCAGCTTATTGGTCTGCAGTGTACAACGGTTTACTATGATCATCTCGGATACTTTGAAATGCTCTACCATCAGGGATGGCATATTCTTCATATACAGACTGAAACTCTCATCGTTGACGACATCGATCGTCTGAAATACGACTTCTTTATCAAAACAGATTTCTTCCAGATCATCATAGATCTCCGGGATATGCTTTACCGGCCACATTCCGTTATATTCAATGATGATACGCTCCGGACGGTGCTTTTTCAGAAATTTCTCTACGATCTTTCCATTGAAGGACTCCTCATCCTCAATATATTCGCACGCTGCATCTACTTTCTCCAGAAATGCTTTCTCATATTCCTCTTCGCCCTCTTCGCAGGCAAGAATCAATGTCTTTGCTTTATCGTCAAAGAGTTCATCTACCAGCAGATCTCTAATCAGGCTTGTCTTTCCCGCTTCCAGAAATCCCATGATGACATATACCATCATTACTTCTTTTTGTCTGCCAAACATACAGTAATCTCCATTTCTACTACAATATACTTATGATCAATCCCTCTTCCTGTGCATTATGCATGGAATAATTCTTTGATCGCCTGCTCATTCAGCTTAGATCCAATGACACAGATACGTCCTGTGTAATCAGCCGCACCACGACGCAGCTCTGTCTCCTCCGGTACGAGATCAAAGTGGAACCATTCCCCTTCAACCGGTGTTACGATACCTTTTGCACGAAGCACTTCTCCGTATTCTCCACCTTTGGACAGCTTAGACAGAATATCCTGCAGCTCCTCTTCTGAGAACTTATGAGCTGTCTCAATGCCCCAGCTTGTAAATACATCGTCTGCATGATGATGACCATGCTCATGGTCATGATGATGTCCACAGCCGCACTCTCCGTCATGGTCGTGATGGTCATGCTCATGATCGTGGTCGTGATGATGTCCACAGCCGCACTCTCCGTCATGGTCATGATGGTCATGCTCATGGTCGTGATGATGTCCACAGCCACACTCTCCATCGTGGTCATGATGATGTGCATGCTCCTCCAGAATCTCTTTTTCCAGAGAGTTTACTTTCTCCATCGCTTCCAGAATCTGCTTTCCGTTAATGTCATCCCACGGTGTTGTAATGATGGAAGCCTCATCATTCTTCTCACGGATCATCTGCACACAGGTATCCAGTTTCTCATCAGAAACCTTCTGTGTACGGCTCAGAATAACCGTTCCTGCATATTCGATCTGATTATTATAGAACTCACCGTAGTTCTTCATATACATTTTGCACTTCTGCGCATCGACTACTACCGCTGTGCTGTTGATCACAACTCCGTCTCCGACATTCTGTACTGCTTTGATAACGTCAGACAGCTTACCAACACCGGATGGCTCGATAATAACACGATCCGGTGTATATTTTTCCAGAACATCCTTCAATGCCTGTCCAAAATCGCCAACCAGTGAACAGCAGATACAGCCGGAGTTCATCTCGGTGATCTGAATTCCTGCCTCTTTCAGGAATCCACCATCAATACCGATCTCTCCAAATTCATTTTCGATCAGAACCAGCTTCTCTCCCGGGAATGCCTCTGCGATCAGTTTCTTGATCAATGTTGTCTTACCTGCGCCTAAAAAGCCTGAAATAATATCAATCTTTGCCATTTCTATCTCTCCATTTCTATCTAGTATGATTCATAACGATTCTGCACTTTTCCTGCTGCCGCCTGCAGCATTCTGCACCAAAACGTTACCATTCCTGTATTAATTATGACCAGGATGCTGCCGGTCTATGTCTCATAACGACCTTCCGAAACAGCCTGCCCTGTTCTTATTATATCAAACTTGTCAAACCTGCCGGACTCAGCCGCCAAAATGCTGCTTCGTGGCCTCATACATGGCAATGCTTGCCGCAATCGGCAGATTCAGGCTGTCGATCCGGTCTGTATGTGGAATGATCACCGATGTGCCGATCTGCAGAAACTCTCTCGGCAGCCCGGTCGCTTCATTTCCAAAGATCAGCGAGAATACCCC
>CAUCOL010000020.1 GCA_958444395.1 uncultured Lachnospiraceae bacterium | reverse complement strand
CCCGGCTGTAAACAATGGGATACCTTTGTAGAAGAACCGACGGTAAAGACTTCTACCGGTAAGGTTGTGACGCGAAAAGAGATCAAAGAGCCGTACAAATTGTCAGAGGTACAGTTCTCAGAGGAAACGCGCATGTATACCGGGATCGGTGAGTTGGATCGTGTTCTTGGCGGCGGCATTGTAGTAGGTTCACTGGTACTGGTCGGAGGAGATCCGGGTATCGGAAAGTCCACACTCCTTTTGCAAATGTGCCAGAGTCTGGCGGCAGAGGGAAAGAAAGTACTGTATGTATCCGGTGAGGAATCCGTAAAGCAGATCAAGATGCGTGCCGATCGCCTGGGAGTATTTCAATCAGAGCTTCTGTTGATGAGCGAAACGGATCTGGATGTGGTGGCAGAGACGATCACACATACACGGCCGGATGTAGTGATCATTGATTCGATCCAGACGATGTACCGGGAAGAGGTCGGCAGTGCGCCGGGAAGTGTGGGGCAGGTTCGTGAAACGACCAGCACGCTGCTCAGACTGGCAAAGGATCTTCCGGTATCAATCTTTATTGTTGGTCATGTCACCAAAGAAGGTGTGGTAGCCGGACCGAGAGTATTAGAACATATGGTAGATACCGTGCTTTATTTTGAAGGAGAAGGCGGTGCGTCGTATCGTTTCCTGCGTGGTGTCAAAAATCGTTTTGGTTCGACCAACGAGATGGGTGTCTTTGAGATGCGGGGAAGCGGGCTGGTAGAAGTACCAAATCCTTCCGAATATATGCTGCAGGGAAAGCCGGAGAATGAACCGGGTTCGATCGTTGCCTGCTCGATCGAAGGAACACGTCCGATACTGGTCGAGGTGCAGGCGCTGGTCTGTCAGACGAATTTTAATATGCCGCGGCGGACCGCAGCCGGAACAGACTATAACCGTGTCAACCTGTTGATGGCGGTGATAGAGAAGAGGCTGGGTGTGCGGATGTGCGATATGGATGCGTATATCAATGTGGCAGGCGGTATGCGGATCAATGAGCCGGCATTGGATCTTGGCATAGTCACAGCACTGTTATCGAGTTATAAGAACCAGGCATTGGACAGCCATACGATCTGCTTTGGTGAAGTGGGACTGGTGGGAGAAGTCCGGGCAGTCAATATGGCGGAAAATCGTGTGCTGGAGGCTGCCAAGCTGGGCTTTAAACGCTGCCTGATGCCGGAAGTAAACCGGCGGCAGCTGGAGCTGGAATCATCAGAATTAAATGGATTAAAGCTGATAGGCATATCAAATATATACGAACTATTCGAACAAATGTGACAGATCAGCATAGTGCTATGGGATATCGCATAGAACGTATGGTAACATGTAACTTGACAGAGGGAAAAAGAATGGAAGATATGAGAGAAACAGAGGTCACCACAGGCGTTGTATTGGAACGCATGGAAAATACACTGTGCAGTATGGAGCAGATGTCTTTTGATTCGATCAATATAACAGACAAACTGGTGACACTTGTCAGCGAAGCAAGAGAATATGCAGGGATGATATCGGCTGGAACAGAGGAAGAACGGCAGGAGGCTTTGCAGGCGATCAACAATATATTAAAAGAAGTGCTGCAGGCAGCATTTCAGGTTAATAATATATCGCATGAACTGGAGCAGCAGGCACTTTATCAGAGGGAAACGTCTGATACGATCCGCCAGATCGTTGAATTTCTGTATGCAATGACGGACGCATAATGCAGTCAGAAGAAGCCCGGAGAGAGAAAAGAGTAAGAGAGGAAACAGCAGATGAGTAAGAAAATACTGGTATTGGATCTGGATGGAACATTGACAAATTCAGAGAAAAAGATTACGCCAAAAACCAGGGAGGCTTTGATGAAAGCACAGGAACAGGGGCATAAGATCGTGCTTGCATCGGGCAGACCGACATATGGAATCGTACCATTGGCAAAGGAACTGCAGATGGAGCAGTATGGCGGATATATTTTATCGTTTAATGGTGGAAGGATTACCGAGTGCAAAACAGGAGAGGTAGTATATCAGAAAACACTTCCACAGGAGCTTGTCCCTTCTTTATTTCAGTTGGCAGAGCAGTTGGAGATAGGACTTATGACTTATGAGAACGAATCGATCATTGCCGGTATGCATCATGATGAGTATATGGATATAGAGAAGAACATTAATCATATGCCGCTGCTTCATATGGAAGATGTTTGCGGATATATTGATTTCCCAATCAATAAATGTCTGGGAACGGCAGAGCCGGAACGGGCGGCACAGGCAGAGGAAGTCTACAAAGAAAAGTTTGGAGAGCAGCTATGTATCAGCCGGAGCGAACCGTTCTTCGTAGAGATCACACCAAAGGGGATTGACAAAGCGGCTTCACTGGAGCGTTTCTGTCAGCTGACCGGTCACAGTCGGGAAGATATGGTAGCCTGTGGGGATGGTTTTAACGATGTCTCTATGATCGAGTATGCGGGTGTCGGTGTTGCGATGGAAAATGCACAGGATGCTGTAAAAGAAGTGGCAGACTATGTGACGGCATCGAACGATGCGGATGGCGTGGCACAGGCAGTGTATCAGTTTATACTGGAATAATTAACGGGGAGAAAATAGAAATGAAGTTTCCAAAGTTTTTACCGAAGAATGGAACGATAGGATTTGTTGCGCCATCCTATGGGTGCAATATAGAACCCTATCGAAGTGCCTTTGACCATGCCTTAGAGACATTTCGTACTATGGGATATCAGACGGTACTTGGACCAAACTGTTACGAAGGAAAAGGAATCGGGATCAGTAATACACCGAGGGCCTGTGGCGAGGAAGTCAATGCATTTCTGACAGGATCAGATAGCGATGTGATTCTGTCCTGTGGTGGTGGAGAATTAATGTGTGAGATCCTGTCTTATGTGGATTTTGAACGGATCCGCCAGGCAGAACCGAAGTGGTACATGGGATTTTCCGATAATACGAATCTGACATTTCTTCTTCCGACCATATGCGACACAGCGGCAATCTATGGACCCTGTGCACCGGCATTTGGTATGGAACCGTGGCACCCGGTGTTGCAGGATGCATGGAACCTTCTGACAGGGACAGATAAGAAAGTGCATGGCTTTGATACGTGGGAGAAGGAATCGCTCAAAACAGAGGAGAATCCGCTGGAACCATACCATGTGACAGAGCCGAAGCTGTTGAAGAAATATCCGGATCAGGATGTGGTGTTAAGAGGACGCCTGCTGGGCGGCTGCCTGGACTGTCTGGATACGCTGGTTGGGACACGTTTTGATCAGGTAGAAGCATTTAATCAACGATACGCGCAGGATGGCATTTTGTGGTTTATGGAATCCTGCGATCTGACGCCGATGGGGATCCGTCGTGCAGTATGGCAGCTGAAGGAAGCAGGCTGGTTTAAATATACAAAAGGTTTTCTGATCGGAAGGCCGCTCTGCTTTGGGGAAGAAGCATTTGGACTGGATCAGTATCATGCAGTGATCGATCTGTTAGAAGAGTATCAGGTACCGATCATTATGGACGTGGATCTGGGGCATCTGCCGCCGTCTATGCCGATCGTTTGTGGAAGCATGGCAGAGGTAAGAGTGCAGGGAAATTCGATTCAGATACAGTATGACTTTGTATAATCAGCCGGGACAGTTATGAAAATATAATGGGAAGATTAGATTACATGCCCCACTGAAAGCAGTGGGGTGTTTGAATGTAAAGGGAAAAGACTTTTGTAATACTACCGTTTTCGCAGAAGTTATAAATAAAGTGAGGATGAGAAGAACATGATACAGGACATAATGCCAAAGGTTATGTATAATCAATATCAAAAGAGAAATCCTATGGATAAAAGCTGTCTTTTCTTTTTTAGTGAAAAAAAGGTATGGATTGCTAAAGATGCAAAGGGACAGCTGCATTTGCCGACCTGTGAGGAGATTGGTAAACGGGCAGGACAGCAGACACGGGAGGAACTTTTAAAGCCGGAGGTCTGTCAATATTTATTTTCCATAGATGATACAGAGTATTTTTGGTGTGATGCAGAATTTCCTGTCCGTGACAGAGAATATCAGCCTATTTTGGTGCGCTCCCTTCGTCAGCTTATTTCCAAAGAAATCTGCTTTGCAGTGATGACGGCATGGCATCTGTATGAATGGTACACAAATAACCGGTTCTGCGGAAGATGTGGCCAGCGGACCGTACATGATGGAAAAGAGAGAATGCTTCGCTGTCCGGACTGTGGTAATATGATCTTTCCGAAGATCGCACCGGCAGTTATTATCTGTCTGATCGATGGTGACCGGATCCTGATGTCCAAATATGCGGACAGAGACTATAAGAAATATGCATTGCTTGCGGGCTTTACGGAGATTGGCGAGACAGCAGAGGAAACCGTACAGCGCGAGGTGATGGAAGAGGTTGGTTTGAAGGTGAAAAACATCCGGTATTATAAAAGCCAGCCGTGGGGGATTGACAGTAATCTTCTGCTGGGCTTTTTCTGTGAACTGGATGGTGATGATACGATCCATATGGATACAGAGGAGCTGGCGGTGGCAGAATGGTATCACCGGGATGCGATGCCGGCACATGACGATGGCATCAGTCTGACCCGCGAGATGATGGATGTATTCGAAAAGGGGGAAGCCTTCTAAAAAAGGATGTATAAAAGAATAAAAAAGTATTGCAATCTGATATGAGGGATGGTATATTATAAGTGTTCATATGAATGATTGTTCATATGAATGGATAATCAATAAATAAAATAATAGACGTAACATCATGGGATCTTCTGAGATGACAGAAGGTAGGCAGCATCATACAAGGCTGCCTGTGAAAGAGGTTGAATCGTTACGGTGAAATGAGGAAATCATATGAGAAAAAAGTATACCATTACCGGCATTGACTGTGCAAACTGCGCAGCGAAGCTGGAAGCAAAAATGAATGATCTACCGGATGTAGAGAGTGTCGTGTTGACATTTGCAACAGAACAGCTCCTGGTTGAAGCAAAAGATCCGGATCGTGTCCTTCCTGCATTGCAGGCACTGGCTGATAAGATGGAGCCGGGAACAAAGATCACAGAGTTAGTACGTGGAAAGAAAAAAACACAGCACCACCATCATGAGCAAGAAGAGCATGAACACCACCATCATGACCACTGTGGCTGTGGAGGTCATGACCATGAAGAGCATGAACATCACCATGATCACTGTAGCTGTGGGGCGCATGACCATGAAGAGCATGAGCACCACCATCATGACCACTGTGGCTGTGGAGGTCATGACCATGAAGAGCATGAACATCACCATGATCACTGTAGCTGTGGGGCGCATGACCATGAGGAACATGAGCACCATCATCACGACCATTGTGGATGTGAAGAGCATGAACACCATCACCATGACCATGAGGAGCATGAGCATCACCATCATGACCATTGCGGTTGTGGGGAGCATCATCATGAAGAAGCCGTTTCTCATGAACATAAGCAGTTGTCAGGAAAGGTCGTGAAGAAGAAATACAGGATCAGCGGAATAGACTGCGCAAACTGTGCAGCGAAGATGGAAGCAAAGATGAATGATCTGCCGGATGTAAATGTTACATTAACCTTTGCTACACAGCAGTTGTGCGTTGAGGCGAAGGATCCGGATGCTTTACTGCCGCAGCTACAGGCACTTGCAGACAAGATGGAACCGGGAACAAAGATAGAAAATATACAGGACAGCCGGAGTGGTGCACATCAGGAAGAAGAGGGAACACCGGAGGATAAAGAGAAGTTATCGGAAGAAAAGAAAGAGATGATCCAGATTGGTATTGGAGCTGCATTGTTTATTGCAGGAGAAATCTGTGAACGTCTGTTTGCTGCTGTTCCGGCAGCATCGATCCTCTGTTATGTGATCAGTTACCTGATCCTCGGAGGCAGTATTGTTTTACACGCATTGAAGAACATTACCAAAGGAAAGGTATTTGATGAAAATTTCCTGATGAGTCTCGCAACGATCGGGGCATTCTGTATCGGAAACTATCCGGAAGCCGTTGGTGTTATGTTATTTTACCGGATTGGTGAGCTATTTGAGGATATTGCTGTAAACAAAAGCCGTCGTCAGATCATGGATGCTGTGGATATGCGTCCGGAGATCGTCCGGATCTGTGAATCAGACTGCATCGTGGAAGTAGATCCGGAAGAAGTAGAGGTCGGTCAGATCATGGAAGTACGTCCGGGTGACCGTATTCCACTGGATGGAGTGATCACAAAGGGCGAGAGCCGGATTGATACTTCTGCTGTGACCGGAGAACCGGTACCGGTTGGTGTGAAAACCGGTGATCATGTTATATCCGGCTGTGTGAATACAAGCGGCATATTATACGTAAAGGTAGAGAAACCATTGGAAGAATCCATGGTTACCAGAATTTTAGAGGCGGTGGAGAATGCAGCCGCATCCAAACCAAAGATAGATCGTTTTATTACAAAATTTGCAAGAATATATACTCCGTTTGTAGTGATCCTGGCAGTACTTACAGCTATCATACCATCATTATTTACAGGGGAATGGATGCATTGGATCTATACAGCATTAACATTCCTGGTTATCAGCTGCCCATGCGCATTAGTACTCAGTGTGCCACTGGCATTCTTCGCAGGAATCGGTGCAGGCTCTAAGAAGGGTATCTTATTTAAGGGAGGAGTCTCCCTGGAAATGCTGGCATCTGTGAAAGCCATCGTGATGGATAAGACAGGTACGGTAACAGAAGGAAACTTCAAGGTAGAAAAGATCGAGACGGAAAAAGGAATTTCTGAAGAAGAATTACTGGCACTGGCGGCATGTGCAGAAAGCCGTTCAACACATCCGATCGCTGTCAGCATTATGGCAGAGGCGGCCACGCGCAGCATTCAGCCAAAGCAGGCACAGGAGATGAAAGAACTGTCCGGAAAAGGTGTGTCTGTCCTGATTGACGGATACCAGGTGTTCTGTGGAAATGGTAAATTAATGGATGAATATCAGATCACAATGCCGGCGGTTAGTCCGAAATATGGGACAGAAGTATATCTGGCGCAGGATGGAAAATATATCGGACGCATTGTGATCAATGATACGATCAAGGCAGATTCCAAAGAAGCGATCCAGCGGATGAAGAAGCAGGGACTGTGGACAGCTATGCTGACGGGTGATGCCGAAGAAAACGCACGGCAGGTAGCAAAAGAAACTGGAATCGATCAGGTCTATGCAAGACAGATGCCGGAGGATAAGCTGAATAATCTGAGCCGTATCCGTGAAGAAAAAGGTGCTGTCATGTTTATTGGTGATGGTATTAATGATGCACCGGTACTGGCAGGTGCAGATGTCGGGGCTGCTATGGGAAGTGGAGCAGATGCAGCGATCGAAGCAGCAGATGTAGTATTTATGACTTCCCGGTTGTCAGCGGTAAATGACAGCTTTGCTATTGCAAAGAAAACCAGCCGCATCGCTATGGAAAATGTAGTTGGCGCATTGATCGTCAAAGCACTTGTTATGATTCTGGGACTGTGTGGTATTGCATCTATGTGGATGGCAGTATTTGCAGATTCCGGTGTGGCAATGATCTGTGTATTAAATGCTGTGCGGATCCTGTTCCAGAAACGTCAATAAAGGAGGAAGAAACCCGTCAGATAAAGGGCATGTTTCTTCCGGAATCCGGAAAGGAGAGTGTCCGATGGCGGGAAGAGACAGAACTTATATTGCGATTGACTTAAAGTCCTTTTATGCCTCAGTGGAATGTGTCCGACGGGGACGTGATCCACTTAAGACCAATCTGGTCGTTGCAGATACCAGCCGGACAGAGAAAACCATCTGTCTGGCGGTATCTCCGACACTGAAGCAATATGGTATACCGGGACGTGCCCGTTTATTTGAGGTCGTACAGAAGGTAAAACAGGTGAACGCTGCCCGCAGACAGAAAGCACCCGGGCGGAGATTTCATGGCAGTTCAGACGATGATACCTTATTACAGCAGCATCCGGAGCTGGCGGTAGATTATATTGCAGCACCACCACGGATGAAGCTGTATATGGAGTGCAGTACACAGATTTATCAGATCTATCTGCAGTATGTCGCACCGGAGGACATCCATGTGTATTCGATCGATGAGGTCTTTATGGATGTGACGGACTATCTGGCATTGTA
Source organism: uncultured Lachnospiraceae bacterium (assembly GCA_958444395.1). Classification (GTDB taxonomy): domain Bacteria; phylum Bacillota; class Clostridia; order Lachnospirales; family Lachnospiraceae; genus Jutongia. The sequence continues at coordinate 2,806 of CAUCOL010000020.1, read as the reverse complement.
TGGATTGTCAGCACATGACCTGGCAAGAAAAATGATACAGGATGTTCTGGATGCGACCGGGATCACGGCAACGGCAGGGATCGGGACGAATCTGTATCTCTGCAAGATTGCGATGGATATCGTGGCAAAGCATATGGAAGCGGATGAGGATGGAGTGCGGATCGCCGGACTGGATGAAGCATCCTACAGAAGGCTTTTGTGGAGTCACAGACCATTGACAGACTTCTGGAGAGTGGGACGGGGCTATGCCAGGAAGCTGGAAGCAAATGGGTTGTTTACAATGGGAGATATTGCCCGTTGTTCTTTAGGCAGGCCGGAAGAATATTATAACGAAGATCTGTTATATAAATTATTTGGTGTTAACGCAGAGCTTTTGATTGACCATGCCTGGGGATGGGAACCGTGTACGATCGCAGATATAAAGGCGTATAAGCCGAGCACAAACAGTCTTGGCTCCGGTCAGGTGCTTTCCTGTCCGTATAGCTTTGAGAAAGCAAGGCTGATCGTGCAGGAGATGACAGATCTTCTGGTATTGGATCTGGTAGACAAAGGTCTTGTGACGGATCAGATCGTCCTGACGATCGGGTATGATATCGAGAATCTGACGAACCGGCAGATCAGCCGGCAGTATAAGGGACCGGTGACGATCGATGGCTATGGCCGCAGAGTACCAAAGCATGCACATGGGACAGCAAACCTTACTGAAAGAACTTCCTCGACCAGACAGATCATGGATGCGGTGCTGGCATTATATGATCGGATCGTACAGCCGTATCTTTTGGTGCGCAGGGTGACGATCACAGCAAATCATGTGCTGGAGGAGGCACAGATCCCGCCGGAGGAAGAATTTGAACAGCTGGATCTGTTTACCGATTATGCAGCCCGCCAGAGACAGAAGCAGGAGGAAGAAAAGGAACGGCAGAAAGAGCGACAGATGCAGCAGGCAGTACTGGACATAAAAAAGAAATTTGGAAAAAATGCGATCCTGAAGGGAATGAATCTGCAGGAGGGAGCCACGACGATGGAACGAAATGGACAGGTAGGAGGTCATAAGGGATGAAAAAGCAGGGATTATCTGCAACCGATCAATATAATGATATTATTCATACAGAATATCCATTTCCGTCAGCGCATCCAAAAATGGCAAGAGCAGACCGGGCAGCCCAGTTCTCGGCGTTCGCTGCACTGACGGGGTATGACGAGGCTGTCAAGGAAACAGCACGTCAGACGCAGCACTGGGAAACACCGGATGAAGTACAGCTGGAGCAGTTAAATAAACAGATAAAATGGCTCTCCCGGCATATTGCGGAAGAGCCATTTGTTAAAGTTCGGTATTTTGTGCCGGATGACCGGAAAGAAGGAGGCAGCTGGCAGATACTGGAAGGACAGGCGGTAAAGCTGGATCTGTATGAAAGAACGCTGACGATCCGGCAGCCGGAGCAGGTGTCAGAGTCACAGGGAGAGGTGACAGCACAGCGATATATAGAGCTGGATCAGGTGACAGAGATTTTGATCTGATAGCCCTGTCCTTCAAAGGATGTCATCAGATTTTTTACTGCATTTTGTGCCTGTTTCTGAGCACGTCCGGTGAGTTCTGCCGTATCAGCATTTGCCTGGGCATCCTCTTTGGCAGACTGGATCGCCTGTGTCGTATCTTCTTTATTTGTCCAGTTAAATAAAGCCAGCTTCTCGTCGTAAAATTCCAGCGTGCTTTCATCAACATCGACACTCTGAATCGATGCCTGTGGCAGCGAGATATCGATCGTTTTATTCCGGATCCGGATCTGTGCCTGTGAAAGATCAATGCCGGCTTTCAGTGTGGCGGTATAGATCATGGAAAATCCTTTTTTATTGATCCAGGGAATATCCCCCTGTTCATATCGGATCAATCCTCTGTAATCCAGCACAGCAGTCGTCAGATCACTGCAGGCACTCAGCTTCTGACTGATAGAAGCAGTCGTAATCTTCGGTTCCTCTTTCCGCACCAGATAAGACTTTGTCTCATATCCGGCTGCAAAACAGACGACAGCCAGGATAATACAAAGTCCCGCAATCAGTTTTTTCTTCATCGGTATCTTCCTTTCTGAGTGCAGGTGTCAAAAATCAATTTTCAGACACCGTAATCTTTCAAATAAATCGTTATAAATCTTCTTTATAACATCATACTCTTTCAAACAGATTATGATAAATCTTTCTCATAACATCATACTCTTTCAAGCAGATTATGATAAATCTTTCTCATAATATCATACTCTCTCAAACAAATCATTTGAAGTCTTCCCACATCATACCATATAATTGTGATCCGCTCAATGAGAATGCCAGAAAACAGAAAATCAATATTTTTCTAAGAAATGGTATATAGAAAAAAAAGGAGAGAGTTGGTAGCATAAAAACAGAAAGTGCAGAAGCATTTGAAAAATGAGTATTTTGAAATGGAGGAGCATATGCAGACAGCGGAGAATAAACGTCTACAAAGAGGAGCCGGTATCTTACTTCCGGTCAGCAGTCTTCCTTCTCCTTATGGCATTGGCACATTTGGAAAAGAGGCATACCATTTTATAGACCAGCTGCAGCGGGCAGGACAGAGCTACTGGCAGGTGCTGCCGATTGGTCCGACCAGCTATGGAGACAGCCCCTATCAGTCCTTTTCGACCTTTGCCGGCAATCCATACTTTATCGATCTGGATCAGCTGGTTGAGGAGAAAATGCTGCAGAAAGAAGATATTATCTCCATCGACTGGGGAGAACTGGCATACGATGTAGATTACAGTAAAATGTATGAAAATCGATATAAAGTATTAAA
>CAUCOL010000019.1 GCA_958444395.1 uncultured Lachnospiraceae bacterium | reverse complement strand
AGGTCAGGTACATCGTGAGTATCTGGAGGCGGGTGCCGTTGCATTAAAAACAAATACTTTTGCTGCGAATACTTTTTTTCTGGAGATGGCAGTAGAGGATATCCGTCAGATCATTATTTCGGGATGGGCGATTGCACAGAAGGAGATACAGGCATATGAAGAGACACATGCAGGATCCCGGCATTATCTCTTTGCGGATATAGGGCCTGTCTGGGTACCGGAAGATGGAGATGGACTGGCGATCTATCAGGAGATCGTAGATCTGTTTCTCGCATGCGGAGCAAAGCATTTTCTGTTTGAGACGCTGGCAGATGCAGAATATATAGAGGAAGTCACTTCCTATATAAAGGAAAAAGAAAAGGATGCTTTTATTATCGTGTCCTTTGGTGTGGCACCGGAGGGCTTTACGAAGAACGGATGCTATGGAAAGAGTCTGTATGAGCAGATGCAGAAGCTCACAGGGGTCGATGCGGTTGGGTTTAACTGTATATCCGGTCCGAAACATCTGGCGGAAATGGTTCAGCGTATGGATATCCATCACAGTACAAAATATGTTTCTGTGATGCCAAATGCCGGATATCCGACCGTTATCTCAAATCGTATGTATTATCAGCAGGATCCGGAATATTTCGCAAAGATCATGGGGGATGTCGCCAAAGCAGGTGCGGCGATTCTTGGTGGCTGTTGTGGTACACAGCCTTCCCATATCCGTGCGATGCAGAAGGTGCTGGAAAAGGTGCAGCCATCCGGACATCTGGTGGCAGACGTGGTACAGGTGGAGAAACCGGATGCCAATGAACAGAAAACGGGAACCTATGCAGCCAGACATAATGCGAAAAACGATCTGGCGGCAAAGCTGCTGCAGGGAGAAAAGGTGATTGTCGTGGAACTGGATCCACCGATGACACCGGATGTAAATACATTTATGGAAGGAGCAGCAAGGTATAAATATGCCGGAGTCGATGCCATTGATATTGCAGACTGCCCGATTGCCCGTGCCAGAATTGACAGCAGCATCCTGGCATGCAAGTTGCACCGTGAGCTGAATATGACGGCTATTCCGCATATGACCTGTCGTGACAGAAACATCAATGCAACGAAGGCATTACTTCTGGGGTTGAATGTGGAAGGCGTGAATAATGTGCTTACGGTAACGGGAGATCCTGTGCCGGCTGAGCAGCGTCAGGAAGTGAAGACGGTATTTAGTTATAATTCAGCGGTACTCGCCAATCATATCAACACATTAAATGATACGACTTTTACAGAAAATCCATTTATGGTCAGTGGTGCCTTAAATATCAATGCGGTGAATTTTGACAGCCAGATCCGTCATGCACAGAAAAAAATCGAAAACGGTGTCAGTGTGTTATTTACGCAGCCTGTGATGACGAAAGAGGGCTTAGAGAATCTAAAACGTGCCAGAAGGGATCTTCCGGTGAAGATACTGGGTGGACTGATTCCGGTTGTCAGCTACCGCAATGCCTGCTTTATGGAGCATGAGATTGCCGGCATACGGGTCGATGAACGGATTATGGAAATGTACCGTGATAAGAACCGGGAAGAGGGCGAGAAACTCGCGGTACACATAGTAACTGCGATTGCCGATGAGATGAAAGAATATATTGACGGATTTTATCTGATCACGCCGTTTAGCCGGATCGGATTGATGGAACGGATCATACGCCGGATACGGGATATGAAATGATAGAGCAATGCGGCGGGGAAGTTTTTTTAGATATCCCAAAGTCTTTTCCTGTTCTTTCCTGGTTATTTTATAAAATCAAGCTGAAAAAGAAATCTGTAAAAAGCCCGGAAAATAGGGTTTTTTACAGGTTCTTTGAAAAAAAGTTGAAAAAAATTTAAAAAAGTACTTGCAAAATTCAAAAATGTGTTATATACTAAGAAAGGCTTGTGAGAGAGAAACAAAAAACAAAGCACAAGACACAATAAAGATGATGGGCTATCGCCAAACGGTAAGGCACTGGACTCTGACTCCAGCATTTCAAGGTTCGAATCCTTGTAGCCCAGTTCAAAGGTCGTAAAACTTATTAATAGGTTTTATGGCTTTTTTCTTTTTTAAGATTGATTCTTTCCGTATCCCCAAAACTGTGTTATACTTATTCATGAGACTGCCCATAGGAGAAGGGCAGCTAAAAAGAACTGTTGCGTCATCCGACGGCAGTTTCAATAAAAATGCTTTTAAAGCAGAGGAGGATATGAATGAGATTAAGAGCAAAAAAATGGATGTCAGTTTGTCTGGCAGCAGCACTCGTTGTGGGAGGAATCTTTGGAGGAAGTGTAAAACAGGCGAAAGCCGCTACGACAGTACCGGGACTGAATGCGACACTGGTTACACAGTTTAGTACAGGAGTACCTACCGCCAGTTCCGCTACCTTTCAGATGCCGGCAGATCTTACAGGCACAGGTACAGCAGAGTCTACTGCGGTGGTTATGCCGATCCAGGTTACTTCCGCCGGTATGTTGAATCTTGGATTTGCCTGTGTAGGTCTGACGAAGAGCATTGATCTGTATCTGTATTCTGATATAGGATGTACGAGTAAATTAGGCTATTCTGGCTATCTGAGCAACACATCAACGACAGATTCCAAATGGTATACGATCGCAGCAGCAGGTACGTATTATCTGAAGGCACAGTATTCTTCATCTTACTCCCTGCCGAAGGTGGCAGCGACTGTGGCAGTGGCAGCATATTCCTATTCAGGCAGTGAGGTGACACTGGGAAGTGAATACCAGCTGATCTATACAGGCAACAGCACGATTACAGATTATCATAAGCTGATCCTGACGGAAGACAGTGTGGTTACATTATATGGAAATACATTTTCTACCTTTGACAGCAGTGCCGGATCCTTATCTGTGTCGCTTACCAATGCGAGCAAGATTGCGAAAGGAGACATTTATCTGTCAGGCACAGCAAATTATTGTGAAAAGATTGCACTGAAAAAGGGCGTATACTATATTGCTTCCAACAATGATCAGCCATACCAGCTGAAATATACAGCAAAAGCAATAAAGGATAAGAGCGGTTCTTCCAAAAAGAAGGCAAAAATGATCAAAAAGAAGAAAACAGCAGGTGGTATTGTAGCATATACCGAGTCTTCTTCAAAGGCAGACTGGTATAAGGTGAAGCTGAACAAAAAACAGCATATGCAGCTGCAGATCAGCGTAGATAACAATGGATCGGACAGATTATATTTCCAGGTGATTCCGGCAAATAAGAATTACAGACTGATCAATGATACCGTACGCCTCAGTAATGGAACACATAAGATCAAAAGTAAATCCGCACTCAAAAAGGGTGTTTATTATATCAAAGTAACAAAAGGTTACAGCTCATACAGTGGTGGATATAAGATTAAAAATCTTAAATAATTTATATACGGGAGGTCATTAAAATGACAAAAATTGAGTTTATTCGTGGTGAAATGGTCAAGGCAATGAAGGAGCATGACAAGCAGAGAAAGGACGTTCTGTCAATGCTTCTGGCAGCGTTAAAGAATGTACAGATCGATAAGCGTGCCGATCTGACCGAGGAAGAAGAAAATCAGGTGATCTTAAAGCAGATCAAGCAGACAAAGGAAACGCTGGAGATGACGCCGGAAGATCGTACAGATATTATCGAAGAGTGCAAGTTTACGATCAAGGTGCTGGAGGAGTATGCACCAAAGATGATGGATGAAGCAGAGATCAAGGTTGTGATCGAAGAGGTTCTGAAGGAACTGGAGATTTCTGCACCGACACCACAGGATAAAGGCAAGATCATGAAAGTACTGATGCCAAAGGTAAAAGGGAAAGCAGATGGCAAGCTGGTAAATACAGTGCTTGGTACTATGATGAAATAGCAGGAGGCTGTATATGAAAACAGTATGGTTAGTTATTCCCTGTTATAATGAACAGGAAGTACTTCCGGAGACATCCCGCCAGTTAAAAACGATCATGGAAGACCTGATGCGGAGGGGAAAAATATCCGGACAGAGTAAGATCTCTTTCGTGAATGATGGTTCTAAAGACAATACCTGGAACATGATCCAGAGCCTGCATGAGCAGGATGACCTGTTCGTTGGCATCAATCTGGCACACAATCGCGGACATCAGAACGCACTGCTGGCAGGTCTTATGACAGCAAAGGAGTATGCAGATGCGGCTATTTCGCTGGATGCGGATCTTCAGGATGATGTCGGAGTGATTGAACAGTTTATTGACCGGTTCAACGAAGGAAAAGACATTGTATACGGTGTACGTTCAACGCGTGCTACAGATACCGTATTTAAACGTACGACAGCGCATGCCTTCTATAAGCTGATGAAGCTGATGGGAGCTGACACATTGGAAGATCATGCCGATTATCGTCTGATGAGCAAGAGAGCATTAGAGGGGCTGGCGCAGTTTAAGGAAGTTAATTTATTTCTGCGCGGACTGGTGCCAATGATCGGGTATGAGACGGATATTGTGTATTATGAACGCCATGAGCGTTTTGCAGGAGAATCGAAGTATCCATTGAAGAAAATGCTTGCATTTGCGATTGATGGAATCACATCCTGCAGTGTTAAACCGATCCGTTTTATTACTTCACTGGGATTGTTTTTATTCTTTGTCAGTGTATTGATGTTGATCTATTTCTTCGTAGTCTGGTTACTCGGACATACCGTAGCAGGATGGACGACGATCGTGCTGTCTGTCTGGGGCATAGGTGGCCTGCAGCTGTTGGCATTGGGTATTGTCGGTGAATACATCGGAAAGATCTACATGGAAGTAAAAGAACGTCCAAGATATATTATTGAAAGTGTCTTATATCGTCAGGATGAGAAATAAAATACAAAATATCTGCACCATTGAAAGCAATAAGAAGGTGCTTTGAACATAAGAAATCCCCGGTTGTTACCGGGGATTTCTTACTGTCTCAGGAAACATTTCGTATCTGAGTACAGGGAATATTAAAATATCATATGCGTATCAGAGATGAGATCTCTGTGTGAAAGGAGCCTACAGATCGCAGGTGCCTACCGTTCTTGGGAATGGGATGACGTCGCGGATGTTGGACATGCCGGTCAGATACATGACACAGCGTTCAAAGCCAAGACCAAATCCGGCATGGCGTGTTGTACCATATTTACGAAGATCCAGGTAGAAATCATAGCTGTCTGTATTCATGCCAAGTTCTTTCATACGGTTGATCAGCACATCGTAATTCTCCTCACGCTGGCTTCCACCGATGATCTCACCAATGCCGGGAACCAGACAGTCCATAGCGGCAACAGTTTTTCCGTCTTCGTTCAGTTTCATATAGAATGCCTTGATATCCTTTGGATAATCTGTAACAAATACAGGACGCTTATAGATCTGTTCTGTCAGGTAACGTTCATGCTCTGTCTGCAGATCGCAGCCCCATTCTACCTTGTACTTAAAGGAATCATTATGTTTCTTAAGAATCTCAATCGCTTCGGTATAAGTAACATGGGCAAAATCGGATTCTACGACATTATGCAGACGGTCTAACAGTCCCTTGTCCACAAACTGATTGAAGAAGTTCATTTCTTCCGGTGCATGCTCTAATACAAAATTAATGATGTACTTCATCATGCTTTCTGCCAGCATCATGTCATCCTCCAGATCGGCGAAGGCAATCTCCGGTTCGATCATCCAGAACTCTGCTGCATGGCGTGTTGTGTTGGAGTTCTCGGCACGGAAGGTTGGACCAAAGGTATAGATATTACGGAAAGCCATAGCATAGGTCTCACCATTTAACTGACCACTGACAGTCAGGTTCGTTTCTTTATTAAAAAAGTCCTTTGTGTAATCAATCGTACCGTCCGGATTCTTCGGAAGATCCTGCATGTCCAGAGTTGTTACACGGAACATTTCGCCGGCACCCTCGCAGTCGTTCGCTGTGATCAGTGGAGTGTGTACATAGACAAAATCACGCTCCTGGAAGAACTGGTGAATCGCATAAGCGATCAGGGAACGTACACGGAATACTGCCTGAAAGGTGTTGGTACGTGGACGGAGATGGGAGATCGTACGAAGGTACTCAAAGCTGTGACGCTTCTTCTGTAAAGGGTAATCTGGGGAAGAAGTTCCCTCGATCGCAATCTTCTCTGCCTGAATCTCAAAAGGCTGTTTTGCCTGTGGTGTTGCCACCAGTTTACCGGTGATGATCAGTGCAGCACCAACATTCAGTTTGCGTATATCAGCGATATTCTCTAATGTGTCATTATATACGATCTGTAATGGTTCAAAGAATGTACCGTCATTGATCACGATAAAACCAAAGGATTTGGAATCACGGATGCTGCGGATCCATCCACCAACCGTCACTTCTTTTTCCAGGTAATCCTGTGGGTTTTTAAAAATTTGTTTTAAATGAATGAGTTCCATTATAAATAAGTCCTTTCTTTTATTTCGTTCTTATCTATAGTATTTCCTATTTTGGGACGTTCGTCAAGGTCAATTTGCAAAAGAACTATAAAAAAACTTTATTTTCTTAACCGGGTAAAAAAGCGTTGTCGGAAAAGGAAGAAAATGGACAAAGTGTCGAGACATGTCGAAAGGAAGTAGATTGTTGTGTAAATTTGATAGGCGGAGTGGTTGACAATAAAATAAGCAGTCGATAAGATGAATGTATAAAAAAGCAGAGAAAAGGAGATATTTGTGTGAATTTGACGAGTCTGAAATACGCATTGGAAGTAGAACGGTGTGGATCTGTTACGAATGCTGCCAGAAGGCTGTCCGTCAGTCAGCCAAATTTAAGTAAGATCATCAAAGAACTGGAGCAGGACACGGGCTTTGCATTGTTTGTGCGCAAAAATAAAGGAATGCTTCCGACCAAGCAGGGAAAGGAATTTCTACAGGAAGCGGCAAAGGTGGTTGACGGTTTTGAAGGATTACAGAATTATTGCCAGAAATCCGATACAAACTGGGCGAAAATGAGTGTCGCTGTGCCGAGAGCCAGTTATATAACGCATGGTTTTATGCATTTTATGAAACAGATTGACGATGGAAGAAGAACAGAGATTTATTTCAACGAAACAAATTCGACAGATGCGATTCATGATATTGTAGACCAACGCTGCACATCCGGGATCATCCGCTATGATATCCGCTACGAGAAATACTTTCTTTCCATGCTCCAGCTGGAGGGACTGGTATATGAACCATTACTGGAATTTGAATATGTGTTTATCACATCCGGGGAAAGTGAACTGGCATCAAAGGAGAAGGTGTATTTCCGGGATCTGGAAAATGAAATAGAGATCCTGCACGGAGACACGGTAATCCCTTCTCTGGCACATCATGATCTGATCCGGCAGGCAGATGCACTGACAAACAGAAGAGTCTATGTCTACGAGAGAGGCAGTCAGTTTGATCTTCTGGCAGATGAGAAGAACACATTTATGTGGGTGTCTCCTATTCCTCAAAAGGTGTTGGAACGGTATCATCTGGTACAGAAAAACTGCGAGGATCATCACAGGGTCATGAAGGATCTGTATGTTTATCCGAAGGGCTATCAGTTGAGTGAATACGAGCAGATGTTCTTAAAGGAAGTAAAGAAAGTAGTAAAACATCTGCATCATCACATGAAAAACTAACGAACGAAAGAACTTATAAAGAGAGAATGCTCACTTTATAAAAAGGCAGAAAAGAGGAAAGATATGTGTTATAAAGAACAGGGAATACAGGCAGGACAGTTAAACCAGCATTTTATATTCAATGCCTTAAATATGATAAAAAGTGCTGCGATCATGGAAGATAAGAAAATGGTCTGCAGGATGGTCGATGATTTTTCATGCTATTTACGCTATACTATAAATGCAGAAAAAGGAGCGGAAATCGTTCCTTTTGAAAAAGAGATGAAAGTTGCAAAATCTTATGCTAATATAGAGATGGCTCGTTTTCCAAGTATTCATGTTACGTATCAGCTGGAGGAGCATTTATTTGGTCTTCCGGTTATGACGCTGCAGCCTCTTCTGGAACAGGCGATCAATTTTGGACTGGCAAAAAGAATGCAGGGCGGCGAGGTGACGATCCGCAGCCGCAGAGAAGAGACGCATTGTGTGGTAGAGATTGAGAACAGTGGGAGAGGATATACGTTGGAAGAGATGACACAGGAAGCGGTAAACCGGTATGACCAGATCGTAGAGAGAATCGAGAAACAGGCGGGCGGCTCGTTAGAGCTGTTTCAGAAGGATACGTCTGAGGGATCTGTCATACGTATAAGCATACCGATTGATTAATATAGCGGAAAGTAAGCAGTGACCTGCTGTTCGTTGTATAGGTCGGACGACTGGAAATGGGAGACTGGATGAGAAGATGAAGACAATCGTTGTAGATGATGAAGTGAGAGCAATGAATGTTTTTTTATATGAGGCAGAGAATATCCCGGAATTAGAAATCGTGGGGATGTTTCAGACTGCCAGAGAGGCATTGGCATATATCAGTGAGCATCCTGTGGAGCTTGCGATTCTGGATGTACAGATAGGCTGCGAGGATGGCATTACGTTAGGAAGACAGTTGAAGGAGAAAATGCCGGACATTGTCCTGATCTATATAACAGCTCATGAGCAGTATGCGATTGATGCATACCGGCTGCGGGCTGCTGCCTATATTATGAAACCATATTCGGAGGAAGAACTGCGCTATGCGGTCGAAGCGGCATATTTATTGTCCAAACGTCATAAAAAGCGTATTTTTGCACGAACCTTTGGGTATTTTGATCTTTTTGTAGATGGAGAGCCGATCATGTTTAAGAGTGCCAAAGCAAAGGAACTTCTGGCATTTCTGATCGACCGGAGAGGTGGTACGGTCAATACGGATCAGATCATCAGTGCGTTATGGGAAGACCGCCCCAATGATGAGGCAACGCAGAATCTGTGCAGTAAGGCGGTCAGAACATTGCAGAAGGAATTAAAGGAGTATCATGCGGAGGAGATTCTGGTCCTATCCCGGGGAATACGCAGAATTGATCCGCAGAAGTTTGACTGTGATCTGTATACCCTGCTTGAAAAGGGACTATCTGCGGACAACTGGTTTGGCGGAGAATATCTGCTGGATTACAGTTGGGCAGAGGCGCATATGGCATCTCTTTACAAGTATATGACTCCCCGTCAAAGTGATAAAAAATGACAAAAGTATGAAGAATTCCATTTCAATTCCTTTTCCGTCACAAAACGGTTCCCGTTCCATTCCATGAGGGCGATTGTAGAATCCTGTATACTGGATTTCGTCAAATTAATTGGAATGCTGTGGAAAGCAGCAGAATGGAGGGGCGTATGGTAGAACCGTATATGAAAGTTGTTATCGCAGATAACAATGTACAGGACAGAGAAAGCAAGGAAAAGGCAATGAGAGACAAAGGGATTCATGTCCTGTTATCGACAGGTGATGGAAGAAAAGCACTGGATACTATTTTGAGAGATAAGCCGGATATTGTTGTGATGGACATGATCCTGCCGGGAATTGACGGAATTGGTATATTGGAAGAATTAGATCAGAAGAGCACAGAGGAAAAACCGATCATTATTATAGAAACAGCGTTACGAATGTCTAACCTGGTAGAAAATGCATTAGAGCACGGTGCAGATTACTACTTTATGAAGCCAATATCCAACCGGATGCTGATCCAGCGGATGGAGCAGATGATGGAGGCAGACAGAACAGAAAAGAATACGGTGTCCAAGCAGGAACAGGAGCAGGCTGTGAATCATAAAGTGCTTCCGCTGGAGTCAAAGACAAGCTATAAGTATTCCGGTGATCTGGAGATGGACATAACGAACATATTGCTGGAGATCGGGATTCCGGCACACATTAAGGGCTATCAGTATATCCGGGAAGGAATCATTATGGCGTTTTATGACCGAAATATGCTGCACTATATTACGAAATTTTTATATCCGTCGATTGCCAAAAAATACAAGACCACATCCAGCAGCGTGGAACGTACGATCCGTCATGCGATCGAGGTGGCATGGCGTCGTGGCAATATGGATGTGCTGGAGGAAATCTTCGGAAATACGGTCTGTGCCGGAAAGGGAAAACCGACGAATTCGGAATTTATGGCATTATTGACCGATAAATTCCGTCTGGAATACAGAAACAGGATCGTATCCTGAGGACAGTATTTTAAGCACCATTCATTTTATATTTTTTTTATACACTTTTCTGGAAATCTTTTGTACAATAAAGAAGTCGATAGAACACATCGGCTTCTTTTCTTTTTGAAATTTTATCATATTATTTCCGAGAATGCCTCCGTCGGGAAAGATGGATGGCGGCGGAAAGAGAGGGTTGGATATACAACATGGGAAAAGTGATAGGAATTGATCTTGGTACAACGAATAGTTGTGTGGCTGTCCTGGAAGGGGGAGAGCCGGCGATTATTTCTACGATAGAAGGAAACAGAACCATGCCATCGGTGGTCGCTTTTACTGCGCAGGGAGAGAGACTTGTGGGTGAGGCTGCCAAAAGGCAGGCAGCAGTCAATGCACAGCGTACCTTTTTCTCTATCAAACGAAAGATGGGACAGGATGTATGGGTACAGGTGGATGGACGTAAATATTCTCCCCAGGAGCTGTCAGCGATGATCCTGATGCGTTTGAAGAAGGATGCCGAGGAGTATCTGGGAGAGGAAGTAAACGAAGCAGTGATCACAGTCCCGGCGTATTTTAATGATGCGCAGAGACAGGCAACCAGGGATGCCGGCAGGATCGCCGGTCTGAAGGTGCGCCGGATTATCAATGAACCAACTGCGGCAGCACTCGCATATGGCCTGGATCATGCACAGCCGCAGAAGATCCTGGTGTATGATCTGGGAGGCGGAACTTTTGATGTATCGATCATAGAGATTTCAGATGGTCTGATCGAGGTATTGGCTACCTCCGGAGACAACCACCTGGGGGGAGACGATTTTGATCAGTGTCTTGTAGACTACCTGGTGGATCAGTTCCGGCGCAGCCAGCATATCGACCTGCGAAAAGATATCACAGCGATGGCGCGTGTCAGGGAGGCTGCCGAGAAGGCAAAAAAAGAACTGTCCCAGATGTCGCTGACACAGGTGAATCTTCCGTTTATCTGGAATGGTAAGGAAGGAGCCCGCCATAT
>CAUCOL010000018.1 GCA_958444395.1 uncultured Lachnospiraceae bacterium | reverse complement strand
CTGGAGGATATGGATCATTTTGGTGGTTATGTAAATGGCACGAAGGTAACAGAGACACCGGAGATCCTGTTTATGCGTATGGATTCAAAAGAAGTTATGGAGAAGGCTGCGCAGATCCAGGAAGCACAGAAAGCTGCTGCACAGGCTGCTTCCGGTGAGGATCAGCAGGAAGAAGCAGGTGATGTGATCGATATTGAGGCAAAGCCGGAGATTACATTTGATGATTTCACGAAGATGCAGTTCCAGGTTGGTGAGATCATTGCCTGTGAGGAAGTGAAGAAGTCTAAGAAACTGCTTTGTTCCCAGGTCAAGATTGGCAGTGAGGTGAAACAAATTGTTTCCGGTATTAAGAAATATTATTCTGCCGAGGAAATGGTTGGCAAGAAAGTCATGGTATTGGTAAACCTGAAACCGGCAAAGCTGGCAGGCGTATTATCTGAGGGTATGCTGCTTTGTGCAGAAGATGCGGAAGGAAACCTTGCCTTGATGACACCGGAAAAAACGATGCCGGCAGGTGCAGAGATCTGCTAAGAGGATCCGTTTAGAATAAAATAAGGGTTGTTGCAAAAGCAACAATAAGATAACAGCACTGTCCTGAAAGTTGGACAGTGCTGTTGTGGTTATAATCGGTCAGGTATTACTATAGGGGAATTTATCACATAGGAAACGGGCAAAACGGGCAGCTTCCTTCGAAGGGGAATTAGGCAGCGCAACGCCCAATACCCGTTTTACAGGTGGCGTTAATTCAAGAATACGAACATGTTTTGGAAGTTTTTGCAGGCATAGCTGTGGCATAGCCGTAACTCCGATGTTTTGTTCTACCGTAGAAAGAAGGTGGTTTCGGGATACAGCGTATGGTATTTCTGCAGGAGTTTTGGAAGCCATGTGCTGGAAATGCTTGAAAAAGCTCCGATCCGCAAAGGCACAAATGCTCCTCCGGCTAACTGGTGTGCGCGCTCGGCAAGCCGGTAAAGGTGTTAATAAAATGACAATGAAAAATGGAAAAGACTATAATAAGATGTTCGTGATAACCGGCAAGGGATTTAATAAAATGAAAATAGATATAGGAACGGTCTGGATCTTTATTGCCGGCTCTTTGTGGGGCAGCATCGGCCTATTCATCCGGTGGATGTCTGATGCAGCAAAGACAGAAAGTACATTCGTAACATTCTTCTGCGTCACACATCCGGAATCAGTTGTCCCATCTTATATTCTCTTTGCTTTCATTCGTTTCTTACAGTCATACATCAGATTATCCACTTTGTGAAAGATATCGGCTGTCTTACAAATGATCTGGTCACCATAGCTGTGTCCGTTTGCCTTCATGGATCAGGTCAATTCCCAATTTAAAGATAAACAGAGCAATACCGAATATCAGAATCCTGCCGTTGTTTTCCTTATTTACAAATAAGAAATAGACAAGTTCCAAAATAGTACTGATCACCAGGATATGCATAGTATTCCTCATTTTCTTTTTATTCAAAGGCGTTCAATATATTTATCCATATATAGTGTATAATAGCACACTTTAAAAATATAGTATAGTGTGAAAAATGCTGCTGCGACTATGCTTTTTTATTATAACTAAAACTTTTCACATCCTTATGGACAGTTACTTTTTCCGGCGGTGTGGAAAGTTTTAGATTATAAATTTCACTTTGTTGTAATTTTTCAATTAATACTTGACAACTGTTATATACTGTTATACACTGTTTGTCACAAGGAGATTGCAATTTACTTTACAGATTGGGATAGAAAGGAGTCCTGATCTGCTATGAAATGAGGTTAGTTATGAAGATAATTATTAACAACTCATCAATGGAACCGATCTATGAACAGATCACCGGACAGATTAAGTCATTGATCCTGCATGGAGAACTGAAGGAGGAAATGATTCTTCCTTCGGTTCGTGCCTTATCCAGAGATCTGCAGATCAGTGCGCTGACAGTGAAGAAAGCGTATGATCATCTGGAGCAGGAGGGCTTCATAGTGACTGTGCACGGAAAGGGCAGTTTTGTCGCCAGACATACCTCGGCGGTATGGGAGGAGCAGAAGCGTCTGCAGGTGGAAGAGCAGATGGAGCAGGCGGTTCGGTCAGGCAGAGCTGCCGGGATGACGGATGAGGAACTGAGAGAATTATTTGCGCTGGTATTATCAGATTGAGCGGCAGCCTGTTATGGCAGGAACCGCCGGAAGAGAGACGGTGGGAAGAGTCGTTGCCAGAGGAAACAGAAAGAGGGGAAATGTATGCTGATTGAGATGGAAAATGTGAAAAAGACCTATAAAAAGAAAGAATTTGTCCTGGACTGCTCGTTGGAACTGCAGGAAGGACATGTTACAGGACTGATCGGTGCGAATGGTGCCGGGAAGACGACTACATTTAAGGCAATATTGGATCTGATCCGGCCGGAGGATGGAACGATACGCATCTTTGGAAAAGAAAATCAGACATTGACCAAGGCAGACAAAGAACGGATCGGCGTGGTGCTTCCGGAGCAGACGTTTAGTGGAACGCTGAAGGTAAAGGATATTATTCCGGTTATGGCGGCGATGTATCCGTCCTTTGACAGAGCTGCTTTTGAAGAGAAATGCAGACAATATGGGATCCCATTTAAGAAACAGATCAAAGAATTTTCAACGGGTATGAAAGCGAAGCTGAAGCTGCTGATCGCGACGAGCTACCAGGCACAGTTGTTGATACTGGATGAGCCGACTTCCGGACTGGATTCGATGGTGCGCAGCGACTTGCTGGATCTGCTGCAGGAATATATGGAGAAAGAGAACCGGGGAATACTGATCAGCTCCCATATATCCGGTGATCTGGAAAAAATCTGCGATGACATCTATCTGATTCATGACGGAAAGATCATATTTCACGAAGACACCGATGTGATCCTGTCCGATTATGCTGTTTTGAAGGTAGATCAGGAGCAGTACCAAAAATTGGACAGATCCTATATTTTATATGAGAAAGAGGAATCGTTTGGCTATGGGATACTGACAGATCAGAGACAATTTTATCAGGAAAATTATCCGGAGATTGTGATTGAGAAAAGTGGTATAGATGAGGTGCTGATGATGATGGAACGAGGAAGAAAGGTAAGGTGAAGAAAATGAAAGGATTATTGATCAAAGATCTGCGGTTAAGCTGTTCCAATAAGGTGTTTTTTATTGCCATATTTTTCATTGGACTGACTTTTATGAGTGGCGGAGGTGCAGAACAGGCATCTATGGTCGTTGGCTATATCAGTATGATGTTTGGATTTGGGGTATTGAATACAATGGCATATGATGAAATGGATGGCAGTGGGATCTTTCTGCTGACGATGCCAATCGATCGAAAAATATACGTGCTGGAAAAGTATATTTATGGTATACTGAGCATCGTGACAGGGGGCGTGCTTTCTGCGGTTGTCTGCGGCATTATACTGCATTGCTTTAATAAGACATTTTTGTTTTCAATTTTATGTGTTGTGGCGGTTATCGCTCTGATGCTTTTTCTGATGATACCGATACAGTTTAAGTTTGGAAATGCAAATGGACGGATTGCGACATTGATTTTTGCAGGAGTTGCGATCGCATCACTGATCGTACTTAATGGTGCACTGGTGGGAACGGCTGCCGGAGATCAGATCAGTGCGTGGGGCGGAGCGATCCTGCAGCTGGTGGTGGATATTTACCGCATCAATGAATGGCTGTTAGTGTTGCTCGGACTCATCGTAGTTTTGATCGGCTTAGGCATATCTGCGGCTGTCAGCCTGCATGTCATTAATAAAAAAGAATATTGATGCAGATAAGAAAGGCGTGGTGAAAGCTATGGCAAAAAAATACGACGTAATCATAGTAGGAGCGGGACCGGGAGGAATCTTTTCGGCATATGAGCTGGTACAGAGAGCACCGGAACTTTCCATCGCTGTATTTGAATCAGGGCATGCACTGGAAAAACGTCGCTGTCCGATCGATGGCGATAAGGTGAAAAGCTGTGTGAACTGCAAGAGCTGTTCGATCATGAGCGGTTTTGGCGGTGCAGGTGCATTTTCCGATGGAAAATATAATATTACCAATGATTTTGGTGGTACACTATATGAATATGTAGGAAAACAGCAGGCAACGGATCTGATGAAATATGTCGATGAGATCAACATGAAGTACGGTGGCGAAGGGACAAAGATGTATTCGACGGCAGGAACACATTTTAAGAAGCTGTGTTTGCAGAATAAGTTAAATCTCTTAGATGCATCGGTGCGTCATCTGGGAACAGATATTAACTATGTGGTACTGGAAAATCTGTATGCAATGCTGAAGGATAAACTGGACTTTTATTTTGACACACCGGTTCAGAGTGTGGATCGTCTGGAAGAAGGTTATGAGGTGCATTGTGAGGATGCATCCTATATCTGCGATAAATGTATTATTTCCGTCGGCAGAAGTGGAAGCAAATGGATGGAGAAGGTCTGTCAGGAACTGGATATCGAAACGAAGTCCAATCGTGTGGATATTGGTGTGCGCGTGGAACTTCCTGCTGTAATATTCTCTCATCTGACGGATGAATTATATGAAAGCAAGATTGTGTATCGTACCGAGAAATTCGAGGATCGTGTGCGTACTTTCTGTATGAATCCATATGGAATCGTAGTAAATGAAAATACCAATGGTATCGTGACGGTTAATGGCCACAGTTATGAGGACAGTGAGAAACAGACGCAGAATACAAACTTTGCCCTGCTGGTGGCAAAGCATTTCTCCGAGCCGTTTAAGGATAGCAATGGATATGGTGAAAGTATTGCGCGTTTATCGAATATGCTGGGCGGAGGCGTGATCGTACAGCGTTTTGGTGATCTGGTGCGAGGCAGACGAAGCAATGCAAAACGTATTGTAGAGGGACTGGTTGAGCCGACATTATCTGCGACACCGGGCGATCTGAGTCTGGTGCTGCCAAAGCGTATTCTGGATGGTATCATCGAAATGATCTATGCGCTGGATAAGATCGCACCGGGTACTGCCAATGATGATACTTTATTATATGGTGTCGAAGTGAAATTTTACAATATGGAAGTCGAACTGGATGAACATCTGGAGACGAAGTATAAGGGATTGTATATTATCGGCGATGGAAGCGGAGTGACACATTCTCTGTCCCATGCATCAGCCAGTGGTGTTTATGTAGCACGTCAGATTGCACGGTAAAAGATAAAAGAATAAAAAACTAAAAGCATCTGTCCTATTAATGGGACAGATGCTTTTGACTTAACAGACACTATAAGATTCCCAGACCATTCAGGAGTGTTTTCAGACCGATCAGGATCAGGATGATACCACCGAGAAGTTCTGCTTTGGAACGGTATTTGGAGCCAAAGATACTTCCAATCTTAACGCCGACAGCGGAACAGACAAAAGTAGTACAACCGATGAAACCGACAGCCGGGATAATGGCAACCTGCAGGAAAGCAAAGGTGATTCCAACAGTCAGTGCATCAATGCTGGTCGCAATCGCAAGAAGAAACATGTTTTTTACATCCATGGATGCATCTACATTTTCATCCGGACCAAGGGCTTCCCGGATCATATTGACACCGATCACAGCCAAAATGATAAAAGCGACCCAATGTGCATAGCGGGTGATCATATCCGCAAAAAAGCTTCCCAGAAAATAGCCGATCAAAGGCATCAATGCCTGAAATCCACCGAACCAGGCACCGGCGATCACCATATGTTTTGGTTTAATCTGTCCCAGGGACAACCCCTTGCAGATCGATACGGCAAAGGCATCCATAGACAGACCGATTGCCAGAATAAATAATTCAAGAATACTCATAATAACCTCCATTCCGCAGACGCTTTGCGTCGAAGGAATCGCGGGCAAAATATCAGATTTTGCTCTGCGATCAGAGTTATTTTGTGACGCCTGCGCACAAATAACCGTGTGTAAAAATACTGCATCAGCAGTATTTTTCACACTAACCTCCATTCTGCTATAAATATTGATATTCCATTCAACATAACAAAAAAGACTCATAAGCAGTATCTGTAAATGCTTCATAAAAATACGGATAATCCGGGTAAAGCATATCAATACTGCCTATGAGTCTCATTATTTAAAGAAATACCGGGTGTCAGCTGACACCATTCTGTCGATAGATCTACACAATCTGTGAATCGGACGATAATATATCCAGTTTCAAACTATGCCAATTACTCCCCCAAAGGAAACTATGCGCCATTGTATCATATCTGCGCACTTATTGCAATATTTTTTCAACAAGACCATACGAAAAATATAAAACTATGTGGGTACCTGGAAAAAGGACTATGCAGGATATAAAATAACAACAAAATTTCCCAAACTGCCCCCGAGGGTTTGGGAAGTTTTTGTTGTTATTTTATATTTTCAGGCATATAATGGAAATAATAAGTTTTTTCTATTTGCTTCAGGGCGACAGCGGATAGTTAGGACGTTTTTTTACAAAAGATCGCTCAGAAATGGAGACGTACATGGGAAAAGTAAATGAAAAAGTGAAGGAGCGGAAGAAAAAGAAGATTTCTGCTGAAATGACAGGAAGGATCCTGCGCATGACGACGATCATACTGGTGATCGTCTGCGTGGTTATGCTGGCACTGATAGACTATGTGGATATCAAGGCACAGCGGCAGAATCTGACACAGCAGTCTACCGCTGCATCGTATCAGCTGGAGACGTTCTTCCAGAAGTATATTTCTACGACAGAGGAACTGGCGTTGAATACGGATATTATGGATCTGATGACACAGACCGGAGCCGGAGATGACATTACGGCACAGGATCTGTACCAGAGAGTGTTTGACAAGATGAAGAAGTCTGCGGATGCGGATAAGGATAAGATACAGGCAGTGTGGATCGGAGATATTGATGCCAATGTGCTGACGCAGTCGGATGGATTTACCAGTGACAGTTCTTTCCAGATTACAGAACGTGAGTGGTATAAGGCAGTAGAGCAGAAGGAATCGGTACTGACTTCACCGTATAAGGATGCGAGTACGGGTAATATGGTTATAAGTATTGCATCACCGGTATATGACGAGGCAGGCAGTTCGATCATCGGTGTAGCCGGTGTAGATATTTCGCTGGAGTCACTGGACAAGATGCTGGCAACCTACAAGATAGGAAACAGCGGATTTGTTGTATTACTGACAAAAGATGGTACGGTGGTATATCATCCAAACGAAGATTTCATCATGAAGAACCTGAACGACATGAACGTATCAGAAGACATTATGAAAGGAATCGAGAGTGAGAAGTCTGTATTTTTCAATTATAAGGACAGCAGTGGCAGAAAATACGGCTATCTGGCAGAGGTAGGAAAGACGGGATATTTCGTTATGAGCTGCATGACGATGTTTGAGTATATCAGCATGATGCTGATCAGTCTGATCCTGACGCTGCTTATCATGGCATCCGGCATCATTACGGTGATCGTGGTGACGAGAAAGATTGCTAGAAATATTACGAAACCGATTGAAGAATTAAACAGCATTGCGCAGGAGTTGGCAGTCGGTAATCTGCATGTAGATATCCATGTGCAGTCAGAGAATGAGATCGGAGAACTGGCGCATTCGATTGGTCTGACGGTAGACCGGTTAAAGACGTATATTGACTATATCGATGAGATCTCTGGGGTGCTGGATCGTCTGGCAGATGGCAAGCTGCATGTTGAATTGAAATATGATTACGCAGGTGAATTTGCAAAGGTAAAGGATGCACTGTTACATATTTCTGAGTCTATGCAGGATATTATGGAAAATATCATCAAGAGCTCGGATCAGGTATCTTCCGGGGCAGATGATCTGTCGAAGGCGGCACAGAATATTGCAGAGGGAGCAAGCACGCAGGCGGCTTCGGTACAGGAACTGGTAGCGACAGCAATCTCTGTCAGTGAGCAGGTAAATGAGAATACCGAGGATGCAAAGACATCTGCTGCGGAGACCGTAAAGGTAACGGAAATGATGCGGAGCAGCAGTGAACTTATGAAGCAGATGATGGGTGCTATGGATAAGATTACAGAGACATCTAATGAAGTGGTTGGCATCATCAAGACGATTGAGGATATCGCCGGAGAGACCAATTTGCTGGCACTGAATGCATCGATCGAGGCAGCCAGAGCCGGTGAAGCAGGAAGAGGTTTTGCTGTCGTAGCATCAGAAATCGGTTCTCTGGCAGATGAGAGCTCAAAAGCAGCGAACAATACGAGAGACCTGATCGGTGTATCGATCGAGGAGATCGAGCGTGGTACTTCTCTGGCAAATGAGGTCGTAGAATCTCTGCAGACAGTACTGCAGGCTGTGGAGAATGTCAACGAACTGATCGGCAAGAGTGCCGAAAATAATGTGACACAGGGGCAGAGTGTAGAGCAGATCCGTATCGGTATCGAAGAGATCTCCCAGAGTGTGCAGGATAATTCCGCAGCGGCAGAAGAGACCTCGGCTACATCCGAAGAACTGGCAGCACAGGCAAATATTCTGGCGGAGCTGGTACAGCATTTTGAATTTTAATTGGAACTATAAATAAATAGAGGATAGATCATAAACAGATCTGTCACAGAAATAAAACGGGCAAATCAGAGACTTATCAGAGCAGGTAGGGTGATTTTGTCCGTT
Source organism: uncultured Lachnospiraceae bacterium (assembly GCA_958444395.1). Lineage (GTDB taxonomy): Bacteria > Bacillota > Clostridia > Lachnospirales > Lachnospiraceae > Jutongia. Next base: position 2,652 of record CAUCOL010000018.1, on the reverse strand, counting down.
TATTCATTTACTCAAACTTCCCACACCGCCAGGGCTTTAACTGCCATCACGATGTGGGAAGTTTGAGTTATTTACCTGTATGGATTAAGGTGTCACATCTGACTTTTTCTGATATCGCAATCCTATATGGAAAACAGGTCGCATTCTATGCATTGATACAGTATAATGATCACAGTAAGGAGGTACAGACGTATGCGAATATTTCATATATCGGATTTACACATCGGATTGAAATTAATGAACCGGGATCTTGGGGAGGATCAGGCATATATATTACAACAGATCACAGAACTGGCACAGCAGGAGAAGCCGGATGCGCTGGTGATCGCCGGAGATATTTATGATAAGGCAGTGCCGTCTGCTGAGGCGGTCAGTCTGTTTGATTCATTTATCGGAACACTGGCACAACGTCTGCCGGATATGGTGATCATGCTGATCAGTGGCAATCATGACAGTGCACCGAGGATCAACTGTTTTCGGAATGTACTGTCCCGGCAGAAGATTTATATGGTAGGACTTCCACCGCAGACGCAGGAGGAGTTTATCGAGAAAGTAACCGTATCAGACGCATATGGTGCGATGAATTTTTATCTGCTCCCTTTTGTAAAACCATCGATGGTAAAGCAGATCGTTGGTGTGGATGAAAATGGAAATAATCTGTCATACGACGAAACGCTGCATCGTTTATTGGACAGGGAGACGATCGATCAGACGCAGAGAAATATTCTGGTCAGCCACCAGTTTTATCTGCCGGCGGGCAGATCCGCGGAGGATGTGGAACGTATGGATTCGGAGCTGCGGACCGTCGGAAATATTGACAATGTAACGGCGGACATGTTGGAAGTCTTTGACTACGTGGCATTGGGACATATTCATAAGCCGATGAAGGTAGGCAGTGAATATATCCGGTACAGCGGAACACCGATCGCATGCTCTGTCAGCGAAGCAGGGCAGCAAAAAGGGGTAATAGAAGTGGATCTGGAGCAAAAGGGTGCAGTTCATACCAGGGTGCTTCCATTACAGCCACTGCGTCAGATCCGTGTGATCCGGGGGACGCTGGAGGAAGTGCTGGAGCAGGCATGTGCTGATTATGTGACCGTGATCTTGACGGATAAAGTGGATCGGGATGTTTTTGATATGCAGGATCGTCTGCGGGAAGCCTTTCCGTATCTGCTGGAGATACGCAGGGAAAGTGTGCAGCAGGCAGAGTATGGCAGGCATTTTCAACAGGAGGAACAGATGAATCCGTTTGAATTGTGTTGTGCTTTTCTGGACGATCTGGAGGAAGAGGATAAGGAGGTACTGCAGGATGTGATCCATACAGTACAGTCTGTTCTTTAGGCAGGATAAGGAAGAAAGGAGAGCCGATATGAAGCCAATGAGATTGACGATGCAGGCATTTGGATCGTATGGAAATAAAACAACCGTTGATTTTCGGAGGACAGAGCAGAACCTGTTTCTGATCACGGGAGATACCGGAGCGGGCAAAACGACCTTATTTGATGCGATCGTATTTGCGCTGTATGGAGAGGCAAGCTCTACCTCTAACCGAAAGGAGGGCGTCGTATTACAGAGCCAGTATGTACCATATGATGTTGAACCGTATGTGGAGCTGGTCTTTGAAGAGGAGCAGGGCGGCGAGGCTGTCTGCTATACGGTGCGGCGTGTGCCCAAACATCTGCGGCTGCTGACCAGAGGTGCCAATAAGGGAAATGCGACGCGTGAGATCACCGGGACGGTGTCATTGATGATGCCGGATGGCACAGAATACCCAGCCAAAGAGACAAATAAGAAGCTGGAGGAATTGATCGGTCTTACGAAGAATCAGTTTATGCAGGTTGCCATGATCGCACAGGGGGAATTTATGGAGCTGTTGCGGGCAAAGTCGGATGACAAAAAGGTGATCTTCCGAAAGCTGTTCAATACGCAGATGTATCAGGAAATCCCGGAAGAGCTGAATAACCGCAAGCGTGCCAGGGAGAAAGAGATCGCCGTGATCAAGACGATCTGCCAGACAGAGGCGGCACATGTGGTGATTCCGGAGTCGTATGAACAGGCAGAGCGTATGGAGGAATGGAAGGAACGCATCCGGAAAGGCGATATCGTAAAGATGGTAGCTTTTATGGAAGGTCTGAAAGAGATATGCGATGCTCTAAAGAAACAAAAGAAAGACAGACAGAAGGAGTATGACCGGACAGCGGCATTGCGCGATGCCAGAAGAGATGCCTGCAGTCAGGCGGAGAATCTGTTAAAGTTTTTCGAGCAGAAGGAGCTGGCAGAAAAGGAGCTGGAGCTATGCGCACAGCAAGAGGCAGATAATACACACAAAATCCGGCTGGCGCAGACGATCGGACAGGCATATGAGATCCGGACAGTCTATCAGCAGTATCAGGATGCCAGGGAGCGTTTACAGGTGACCGGACAGGCATTGGCGGAGCAGGAAAAACGTCTTCCGGAGCTGGCAGCAGCCAGAGAGGAAGCCGGGAAGACAGAAGCTGCACAGCAGAAGCTGTGGAATCAGGAGCAGGATCGTTGCAGCAGGATACAGGAACGTGCGCAGAAGGCAATGGAAGCCTTTGACCGGATCAAGGCGGCGGAGCAGGAGGTGAAACGGTGTGAGACCGCATATCAGAAGGCTTCCGATCAGTATAC
>CAUCOL010000017.1 GCA_958444395.1 uncultured Lachnospiraceae bacterium | reverse complement strand
TCCCGATACAACCTCCCATCCACACCAGCCTGCAGCATCCTCTGTCCCAGAGACGTCTGCAGGAATCTCTGAAATTTCACCGGCTTTAACAGTGCTTTTTCCTCTTCTGTCATATAGCCCGCCTGACGAAGCTCCTCCAGCCAGGCGTCCAGTCCACTCCAGCGACTGCCATCCCACTCCTTCCAGATACGTTCATAAGGAAGATGCTCCATCACCATATGATATAACGTACCCCTGGCCGCTCCACTGACCTCATGCTCTCCCGCCAGGAATTTTGGTCTTGGAATATCCGGTTCTTCCGGCTCCACGGTGTCATCCCGTGTCTGTTCTGTCGGCTCCTCGGTGCCATCCGACTCCACTTGCGTCTGTCCCTCCGGTTCCTCGGTGACAGTTTTGCCCTCCTGTGCCTTTCCATCCAGCTTCGTTTTACCGACAAGTTCCCTCTCCGACACTTCATCCGACACTACCTCTCCGATCCCGTCTTCCGACTCCTGCAGTACCGCCTGCATCTGCAGATCCAGCCGTTTTAATTCTGTTACAGAGATCTTCACCGGAAGTGACTGCTCCGCCGCATAGGGATACTGATACTGCGTCTGCTGCCATATCGCCTCCCGCATCGCTTCATCATAGGTGCGTTCCGTGTCCCAATGGGTCAACTGCTCATAACGGCTCATATCCAGCACCATTTCATGCGTTTCTCCCTGGACCAGCTCTTCCTGATTCAGTGTATGCACACAGAAATACGGATAAGCTCCAATTCCTGTCACAACAGGCATGATCCAGTCCAGATATGTCCCTGCCGATGTCAGCTCGCTAAGTCCCGGTTCCGACGCTGCCTGCGTCCATTTCTCCATCTGCTTTGCGAGATTGCGAACCGTCCCCGTCAGGATCAGCTGTTCCTTCGCGCGCGTCAATGCCACATACAGCACACGCACTTCCTCTGCCAATGTATTCAATTTAATCCGGTTTGCTATAAATTTCTTCAGCAGTGTCGGCTGCTTCAAACGCTTCTCCAGATCGACCCAGGAGGCACCGATCCCATAATCTGCATCAATGATCGTACTGCTGCGTGCATCCATAAAATTAAACTGCTTCCCCAGCCCTGCTACAAATACAACCGGGAACTCCAGTCCTTTACTCTTGTGAATACTCATCAGACGTACTGCATTTGTCTGTTCATTGACCAGAGATGCCTCACCGAAATCAATATCTGACTTATGCAGACTCTCAATATAACGTACGAAAGGAAAGATTCCGTTATGACCATTGGCGGCAAATTCAATTGCCTGCTGCAGCAGGATATCAAGATTTGCCGCACGTTTTTCACCTGCCGGCATCGCTGCCATAATATGATAGTATCCCGTCTCCTGATACATCAGGCGCAGTAGTTCATAGACGGAAAGGATCTGCGCTTTCTGCCGGTATTCATTCACCCTGTCCCAAAAAGCGGACAGCTTATCATATAATCTCCATGCCGCCTCTGGAGAAGTTTTAACGTAACTGTTTTCTTCCGGCGATTCCTGCATCTGCCGGATATATTCTGCTACTGCATCCTGATAATTCAGTTCTCTTGGCATTGCGCCGATCCACGCCATTTCTTCGTCCGTCAGCCCCGCCAGGCAGGAACGCAGCACACCTGCCATCGGAATATCCTGTCTCGGATTGTCGATCACGCGCAGAAAGTTTAGGATCGTCTCCACTTCCATCGTCGAGAAATATCCTGTCTTCGTCTCAGAGTATGCCGGTATCCCCAGATCTGACAACGTCTCAATAAAAGTATCTGTCCATTTACTTGGACTGCGAAGCAGAATGACAATATCCCGGTATTCGATCGGTCGATAGCCGCCTGCGCCGTCACTGACATGAAACGGAGTATCTCCCTGCACCATACTGCGGATCCGGTCACCGACAGCGGCTGCCTCCAACGCCACTTTATCCCATGCTTCGCCCTCCGTCGTCCGGTCTACCAGCAGTACTTCTGTCTTGTCTGCACAGCATTGCTGACATGGTGCAAACTCTGCTCCCGGCACCAGACTCGCTTCTTCATTGTACATGATGCCGCCCAGCGATTCCTGCATCAAACAGCGAAACAGGTAATTCGCTGATTCCAGCACCATTGCACGGCTACGGAAGTTTTTATGCAGGTCAATACGCTGATACGGTCCCTTTCCAACCGTGTATTCTCTGTATTTCTGATTGAACAGCTCCGGTCGTGCCAGTCGGAACTGATAGATACTCTGCTTTACATCACCGACCATAAACATGTAGGGTGCCTGCTCCGGTGCACGACACAGACTGGTCAGGATCAGTTCCTGTATAAAGTTACTGTCCTGGTATTCATCTGTCAGGATTTCCTGATAATACTCCTGCAGCTCTTTTGCGGTCACACTTGGCACTGCTTTTCCCTGCTCATTGCGATCCACCAGAATCTCCAGTGCAAAATGCTCCATATCCGAGAAATCTACGATGCCCTCATCCCGTTTCTTCTGTGCGAAGCGTTCCTTAAACTCCCTGGTAACATCGACCAGCTCCTGCACCAGCGGCTCCATCTGCTGCATGTCCTGAAACATCGCATCCAGCGGCTGAAAGAAAAATGCCTCCTGCAGCTGCAGCACACCCTTCTTCATATAAAGCTCTCGCAGATTCTTCACCCGCTCCTGCTTCTCTTTATCAACATCCTTTCCATTTCGTCCCAGCCGCAGCACATTCACATGACTAAATGCCTGTGCATACTCCTTAAGACTCTTCGCCCGGTTCAGCATCTCCAGAACCGACAGGTCGGACTCTATTGCATCCAGATACCCCGCCGGTCCATCCGATTCCATGCAGAGATTCCTGGCATGTACTGCTGACTTATAATAGTCTGCCGTCATCTGATCCAGATACTGCAGCAGTTCCTGTACCCACCGGCTCTGCTCCCATTCCTCCGGGCTGCGGCTCTGATAGAGTTCTGCAATCTGATCCAGCCATTCCATAGGCCACGGATAACTTTCTGCGATCTGATGCAGATGCAGGATCAGATCTTCGATCTCATGATCCGTTCTGCCGGTTGCAAATGCATCCACGCAGTTTCCGAAACGCTCCGACCCGGATGCATACCGCTCTTCCAGTACCTCCTGCAGTACGTCCGCCTGCATCAGTGTCAGTTCCGTCTCATCTGCCACACGAAAGACCGGATCGAGATCGATCACATGAAAATAATTACGTATAATATTCTGGCAGAAACTGTCGATCGTCGTGATCTGCGCATTGTGAAGCAAGGACAGCTGCTTCTGCAAATGCTCATTCTCCGGCTGCTCCAGAAGTCTTTTCTCTAACGCCTCACCGATACGTGTCCGCATCTCGCCGGCGGCAGCTTTTGTAAATGTTACGACCAGCAGACGGTCTACATCAACCGGATGACTGGCATCTAACACCTCCTGAATGATCCGTTCCACCAGCACTGCTGTCTTTCCGGAACCGGCGGCAGCTGACACCAGAATATTACGCTCACGCAGATCGATCACCTGCTGCTGATCCGCTGTCCATTTTTTATCACTCATGCTTTCTTCCTCCATTTTTTCCAAAGAAATGGTTCTATTCTGCTTTTCATTTTCTGATTGCAAAACCCTGTTCAAATAGCGCAAAACGATTTCTGCCATTTTGCTTTTTGTTATGATCTATGACACTTGACGCTCTTTTTCCGAAGTGCTACATTGTTTTAGATATGATAACTTCCAGATCAACCTGCAGCAGATCCATCCGGTCAACATATGTAAAACCGATGCTTCTGTTCTTTCCGGCATAGAGCTATTTGTTTCTGAGCGAAAACAAATAGCCTTTCCGGCAGATAGGTGCATCACATCCAAAGTGCAATTTTGCCGTTATTATCATCGCTCAGAAATGAGGCTTTCAATGAACACTACGACACCTGACAAACCAATCCGTGAATCCGGCTTTGAACTTCTGCGCATCGTCTCTATGCTGATGATCGTCGCTTTCCATACCTTCCGCTACATCGACACCTCCGGCTTTACTCCGCTGCAGATGCTGTTCTATCATGGCGTCCGCTGGTATGGACTCTGGGGTGTAAACTGCTTTGTTATGATCAGTGCCTGGTTTCTGGTCGGACGCAAAACATCTCCTCAGAAATTAAAGCCGCTGCTGATACAAACCGCTTTTTACTGTATTCTTTTATTTATATTACATATCCTATACCAATGTGCGATCGGTGATTTTCACTTTTACCGCGATGTCGTCAGCGTGGAATTAAGAGCCCTTCTGGCGCCGTTCTGGACAAACCGCTACTGGTTTATCACGGCATATGTCTTCCTGTATCTGACCATTCCGCTTTTAAACCAGCTGGCACAGGAGTTGTCCCCGGATACCTATCGGCGATCTCTTCTTATCGTCAGTGCATGCATGTTTTTATTCCAGACACTGACCCAGGATAACCAGGCAACGACACTGGCCGGTGACTGGCTCTGGCTCTGCTATGTCTACTTCCTGACCGCTTATCTGAAGCTGTACGGCGAACAGTGCTTTATCCGGAGACACGCCGGATTTTGTCTGCTGATCAGCTACGCTGCCTTTGTCTTCAGCAAGCAGCTGCTGACATATATTACGATGAATGCCTATATAAAAGATATCCTGGTTCACACCACCGGAAACAGTATGCGCTATTCCTTTATGATGCTTCTTTTGGCAGTCGAACTGTTCTATCTGTTTGAACGGCTGCATTTTAAAAGCCGTGCCGTAAATACACTTGCATCCTATATGTTCGGTGTCTATCTGTTCCATGAGAATAAGGTATTCCATATCTGTGAAATGCTCGCCTGCGGCACGCTGCTCCCACAGCTGTCCCATATTCCGTACACCGGAGTCTTTATGCTCACTCTGGTATGCATCCTTTTCGTGGCTGGTGTGCTGGTCGACGTTCTGCGCCAGAAATTTTTTGCATATCGGTAGCTTTCCTGCCACCATAAACTTCTATTCCTGTTCCTCGTTTATTTTGCGGAATACATCGTCATCAGACAGCTTCGGTATACTCCGGTAGGCATGCCCCGGAAATCGGACATCAAACTGACATACCGAATGATACGGACAATAACTGCATCCTGTCATTCCACTTGCATCCATGCGGCGGTAAGGATTCATCTCAATATGACCGTCCAGAATCTGCTGACTCATCGTCTGTATTTTCTTCTTCGTATATTGCATCAGCTGTCGGAAATCTTTTGTCGTTATCGCAGAAGATTTCTTTTTTAAGGCTCCATTTTTATCGGTCTCAAACGGAGCCACCAGAGACACTGCAGACAAAGGTAATTCACCGGACTCGGTCTTAAACCGGTGATCTACCGACGGAAGCACCGGATCATCCTCATTCACCAGCCCACGCAGACGCAGCTCCTTTAAGATTGCCTGCTCCCGTTGTTCTTCCGGCACAGCGCCCTCCAGCATCGGATCCTCGATATTATAATAAAAAACACCGGCGGGTACCACCATCTTTCGTTCCTTCTGACTGTATTCTCTTTGTTCTACTGCCGCATCCAGATATATAATCAGCTGCATCTGCAGTCCAAAATACAGGTCAGACAATGACAGATCCTTTCGTCCTGTTTTATAATCAATAATCGTAACATACTCTGCCGTATCCTGTTCCAGCAGATCCACACGATCCACACGTCCCAGCAGATTCATCGGCCCCTGTATCTGCTTAAATGCCAGTTCGCTCTGCACCGTTGCAAAATCTCCCGCCTGCATCTGGCTTGTGATCGCCCATACCGTGTGCTGCAGGATACGGCGCAGTCTTGTGATCATATATGTGTCACGGTGCGTATCATATAATAATCCGTTTTTATATTCTTCCACGACGGCATTCAGACATTGATTCGCGCGGACGTGCTGCTGCTCCTCTGACAGATCCTGCCAGCGGATCTGTTCCTCCAGAAGCTGCTTCGTATATAGCTCCAATGCCTCATGCACAATGTTTCCAATATCAAAAAACTCTACTGCATGCTCCGCCCTTTGATTCAGATGCAGACCATACTGCAGAAAATACGAATACGCACAGGAAGCATACTTCTCCAGCTGGGAAGTACTTCCATTCGATACGGTCTCATACAGGGCTTTCGCCGCTTCCTTTGACAGCATACTATGTCCATCCCGGTAAAAAGCAGCCTCAACCAGTGGACGGATCTGCGCCTGTCTCTGCGGCTCAGACCAGTAATACCGGTATATCTCCTGCCAGCGTGTGTCCAAAAAACGGCTCCTCTGCAGACCGCGGATCAGATAAGAAATCCCCTGGTCGTCTCCCAGAATATGCTCCGTATCCTGACGTACTTCCTCTACGGATACCTCCAGCTGCGGGAAGATCTTTCGCACACGGTCGATCAGATACGATGGATTCTGTGACACACCGTCATTGCCTGTTTCACAATAACACAGATAGAGATGCTTCTGCGGTTTTGTCAGATTCAGATATAGATAAAACTGTTCTGTATACACCTCTTCTCTTGCCGTCGGTGCGAGTGTAAAATCCTGCGTCTGCAGAAAATCACGCTCTGCGTCCGATAAGATGCCACCACCGCCGGCACCCTTTGGTATATTACAGTCATTGACTCCCAGGAAAAATAAATGACGTACCTTCGACAAACGGGTACGCGAAATATCCCCTACGACGACCTGATCCACTCCCGGTGGGATCAGACCAACCCTCGCCTCTGAAAATCCGGTGTCCAATAGTTCCCGAAATTCCCGCAGTGTCATCTCCTCTGTCCCCAGCAGCTCCACCAGACGGTCAAAGACCCCCAGGATGATCTCGTAGATCTGTCCATATTCACGAACACGCTCCGAATCTCCCTGCTCCTGAAATCTCTCGATATCCTTCTGTATCCTCCGGTATATCTTCTGCTCCTCCAGAAAGCGCACAAAACCGGCTGCATATGCATGAACCGTATGTTTTCCTCTGACTGTTTCCCCATAAATGGTTCCCAGGGCAGTCCAGACCCTTTCCCGGATTCCGTTCATCCGTTCATCCATCACCTGTACCTTTTCCTCATCACGCAGCGAAAAGGCATAACCACAGGACCACGGCTCCTGCCATTTCTTCTGTCCCCGGATCCCGGTTGCCAATAGAAAGTTATCCAGCAGATCCATCTCTGCTCCCGCCAGCGGGCTGTATCTTCCACGCAGAAATCGGATAACCTGCTCATATGCCATATCGGACAGAAGCACGTCGGTCAAAGAACGGAGCATTTCGACGACTGGATGTGTCAGGATGCTTTTTTTCTGATCAATGAAACAGGGAATCCCGGCTTTCTCAAATGCCTGCGCCGCAATGGTTCCATAGACCTCCATGTCTCCGGTAACTACTGCAATATCCCGGTACCGCTCTCCCTGCTGCCGAAGCGCAAGTATCTGTTCCAGCACAAAAGAAACCTCCTGCTCCGGCTGACGCAGTACATGGATCGACAGATCCTCCGGCACACCCTGATAGGCTCTGACCGGAAACCGGAACAGTGTCTGTTCCAGATATGCCAGCCCCGGAGCCTGGGCAAACCGCGTCTGTCCTATTTCCTGACCTGTCCATATTTCCGGACACACCTCTATATGATTCTTCTCTGCCAGTTCCCGCAGATGATGCATCATATTCCGGCTCATATAGAACAGCCGGTGCTTGGGACCAACCCGCAGAAGCTCCTCTCCGGCATCGATCGTCACCGTCACATATACTTCCCGGCAACAGATCAGCAGCTGCTCGATCAGCCGGTACTGGATCGGCGTAAAGCCGGTAAAGCCATCCAATGTCACGACAGCATCCCGCAGGATCTCTGACTCTGATACCACATCACAAAGCACGCTTAAGACTTCTTCCGATGTAATATAATTCTCCTTCAGATATTCCATAAAAGCATCGTATGCCACCTGCATATCCTGCAGTTTTCTCTGTAGCACAGCATGTCCGGCAGCACCCTCGATCATATCGCCGATCTGCTCAGAACCCATGCCATATTGCAGCAATTCCGAAAGAAATGATTTGATCTCTGCCACGTATCCCTTCTTGCGGATATTTGCTCCAAAATACTGCAGCTGCTCCTGCCGATCCGCCAGCACCTTACGCAGGATCATCGTCTTCCCCATATCATCCAGCACCGGAAGACTGCCTGCCCCGGTCTCGCCAAAGATCCGGTACGCCAGACGCACAAAACTCTGCACATCTATATTCATGATGCCGCCACCCGGACTGATACGTACCATTTCCCGCTGTGTCTGCATCGTAAACTGCTCCGGTACCAGCATGATAAACTGCTGCCCCGGCTCCTTCGTTGCAAGCTCTGCGATCCGGTGATTCAGATAATAGCTCTTCCCTCTGCCGGATCCTCCCAAAATAAAATGTAACGCCATATATTTCTTTCTCCCATCTGAGAACTCTGTGCATAGCAAGTTCATGTATTTATCCACTATGTACCATGATACCCTCTTCCGGGAAGTTGTGCAATGTGCAGATCACCGAAACAATATATTCGTTACTGCCAGCCATACCGGCAAAGTCAGCATCAACAGCAGCGTAGACAGCATCACACAGGTAGTCGCTGTCTGATAATCCAGCTTATACTGCCTGGCAAATACCGGCAGACAGGTTGCCGCCGGCATTGCAAACATCAGCACGATCGCCTGATCTACATCGCCCCGGCCCGGTATCAGATATAACACGGCTGCCATGCATACCGGAATAATCAACAGACGCCATACGATCACCTCGTATATACGTTTTTCCCGCAGCAGCTTTCCCAGTGGAACCTCGCCCAGCTGTGCCCCGGTCAGGAACATTGCTGTCGCTGTGGTGGCATTCGAGAAAAACTCCAACGCTTTCTCTATACTGGACGGAAGCGGGATCTGAAAAGCAAATAACACCAGGCCGATCAATACCCCGATAAATCCCGGCGAAAGCATCTCCTTGAACGGATTTTCTTCTACAGTTGTCTTCTGACCGCTGCGCAAAATCACCACGCCCAGTGTAAATATGAGCAGATCGTTGACCAGTTCGGCAATCGAACCAACGAATACGGCTTTCTGTCCCAATGCCACGCTGACAAAAGGAATACCGATAAAGCCCGTATTTCCGATCGTCACGGCAAAGGTCAGAAGCCCACGTAAAGAGGGGTGGATCCTGCGTATCTTCCAATAACCGTACCCAAGCATTCCTGCCAGAATATAGCCCACCAGACATACGGCACCTGTATACCATGCCGTCTGCACCATTTCCACACTGAACCGGGAAGTATGCATCACATGCATAACCATTGCCGGCCAAAGAAAATTTACCAGCAGAGTCGAAAGTCCATCCATATGCTCCGACTTAACGATCCTTTTTTTGGTTCCTATATATCCGGGTACTACCATCCATACAAAGATCAATACGGTATTAATACAAGAAAAAAGCATCCTGATACTTCCTCCCTTCCTTTATTTCAAAAAGCAAGAGGGGCTCCACCGAATGTGGATACCCCTCTTAATATATATAAGATTTTGAGAAAAAGAAGCTGGCCTAGTCATGATACAGATATTCCACTGCATCCTTCATCATCTCTACGGTGCCATCGACACCAAATGCCTCTACATCGATCAGCAGGTCTTTTCCATTTCTGTCACCACGGTTCTGCCCTGTTACATATTTATAATAATTGTGACGCTGCTTATCGACACGCTTAATCAATTTTGCGGATTCTCTGTCATCCAGTTCATATGCCTTTGCAATGTGTCTCACACGGTAAGCAAGCGGTGCATACAGGAAAAAGTTAATTACATTTGGATGCTCCCGCAGGATATAATCGGAGCAACGGCCAAACATAATGCAGGATTCCTGTTTGTTCGCAATATCGCGGATCACCTGTGCCTGTGCCTCTATCGCCTGTTCCGAATAAAAGGCTGTGGATGAACCGTATCCAAACTCACGGAATAATCTACCGGACGACCGTTTTACAACGACCTCATCCGTATTTTTAAATACATCAATATGTACCCCCGCTTTCTGCGCTGCCATATCTACCAGATCTTTATCATAAAACTTTACTCCCAGTTCGCTCGCCAGTTTGCGCGCGATTTCCCTGCCGCCACAGCCAAACTCACGGCTGATCGTAATAATTACTCTCTTCATAATCTTTACCTCCTTCCGGCCTTTGACCGATTATCTTTTATGACGATTCATTTTCTTCTCTGTAAACTTAATCAGGAAGGATAATACCAGACAGATTACCAGGTATACCATAGCCAGAATCGTATAATCCTCAATTGTCAGGAATGTCTGGGATGTATATGCCTTCGTGGTCTGCAGCAGCTCAGGTGCTGTGATATAAGCCATCAGGGATGTATCCTTTACCAGCGTCAGCAGATAGTTTCCGATGACCGGAATCGAATTTTTAAATGCCTGTGGAATTACGATCCGAAACATCGCCTGACGGGGAGAAAATCCCAGTGCCAATGCTGCTTCCGTCTGTCCTTTGTCGATGGAAACGATCGCAGAACGGATTACCTCGGAAATATAAGTACCATAGTTGATCGTCATACCGATGATGCCGGCAGTTACTGCGGACATGTTACAGGTATAATCCGGATTGCCGAATAAATAGGCAATAATCTCGATCAACAGAGGGAATACATAGTAAATATATACTAACTGTACCAGCAGTGGTGTACCACGAATAATCTCCTGAAATACAACTACGATACCATTTAAGATTCTGCTTTTGGTCAGCCGTCCCAGTGCCAGGATAAATCCAAATACGATTGCCAAAACAAATGATACAACAGTGACTAATAATACGATGCCAAGAGCCTCACCTAACAGTTTGGGAAGCAGTTCGTTCCAGGCTCTTGCAAAATCAAGATTCTGTAATACTCTCATAGCAGTGTACCTCCTTATTTATTCAAGACACGGGACAAAAATGCCTTCGTACGTTCATTCTTCGGATTTGTAAAGATCTCGTCCGGTGAGCCATCCTCTACTACATAGCCGCCATCCATGAAAATAACCCGATTTGCTACATCGTGTGCAAATCCCATCTCATGGGTAACAACTGCCATCGTCATGCCTTCCTTTGCCAGATCACGCATAACTTCCAATACATCGCCTACCAGCTCCGGGTCCAATGCAGAGGTCGGTTCATCAAACAGCATGACACGCGGATGCATTGCCAGCGAACGTGCAATCGCAACTCGCTGCTGCTGTCCACCGGATAAGGTATCCGGGTACACATCTGCCTTCGCCTCCAGTCCTACCTTTGCCAGAAGCTCCAGCCCCTCCTTGCGGGCTGCATCCTTCGACGTCTTAAGAAGGTGAATCGGTGCATAGGTCACATTTTCCAGTACGGTCATAAACGGAAACAGATTGAACCGCTGGAAACACATGCCCACCTTTTCTCTGTATTTCATTTTATTAAATTTCTTCTCGGTGATGTCCTTTCCATCGTATAGAATAGAACCGCCGGTTGGCGTCTCCAGCAGATTCAGACACCGCAAGAAGGTGCTTT
>CAUCOL010000016.1 GCA_958444395.1 uncultured Lachnospiraceae bacterium | reverse complement strand
AGATGTGGCGGTAATGTTATTATTACTTTATTTGCAGACGACAAGGGATGTCGTACCGGTATGGCAGATCATTATAGCCACTGTGCTGGGTGTCGGACCGCTGATTGCTGAGCGGGTATTTTGGAAAAAGGATCCGGAGACGACGATGGTCAAGCATCTGGTAGCGATCGGTTATGCGGTATTTTTCACATTTGTATTATTTACCGGTTCCAATAACCTTGTTTTTCTGTTTTCGATACCGATGGTGTTAGTTCTATCTATCTACAACGATAAGATGTATTCCTTAAAGATCAATTGCGGTACTTTTATTGAAAGTGTGTTGATCGCTGTACTTGGTGCAAAGACAGGCGGATACGGATACCAGGGCTTTGAACCGGCACTGATGCAGGCAATGGTTGCTTTTATGATCGGTTTCTTTTCGTTCCAGCTTTCTTCTGCATTGGAATATAACAGCCGCAGAAAGCTGATGCATATTGAAGAAGCACAGAAGGAGACAAAAGAACTGCTGGATAGCGTGTCAGCATTGTCAGAGAGAATGCAGGAGGGGATTACATACATTCATCAAGAACTGACATCCCTGCAGGGGGCTGCTTCGCAGACACAGAATGCGATGAGCGAGGTAACCACCGGGATCGGGGAGACAGCCGATGCCGTGCAGAATCAGATGCAGCAGACAGAGGCGATACAGACGAAGATTGGCCAGGTAGACGGTGCCGCTTCCGGCATGAAGGAGAACATGGAGAACACGGCAAAGCGGATCGAGGATGGCAGCAGCAATGTACGTCTTCTGGTGGATCAGGTTAATGCATCCGTGGAAAACAGTGTGTCTGCAGCGCAGAAGCTGGAGACACTGGAACAGTCTATGCAGGAGATGCATTCCATTGTTGAACTGATCACAAATATCACATCCCAGACCAGCCTGCTTGCATTAAATGCCAGCATTGAGGCAGCGCGTGCGGGAGAGACCGGCAGAGGCTTTTCTGTGGTGGCTACGGAGATTTCCAGCATGGCGACACAGACAAAGGATGCGACTGTCAATATTGCGGATCTGATTCAGAACGTTTCGACCGCGATCAGCGAAGTTGTAGACGTGATCCGTCAGATGATCGATGGGATCAATGAGGAGAAAGAAGGAGCGGAAGCAGTCCGTGAGAGCTTTGACAGCATACGGCAGGACAATACTTCGCTGCAGCAGCACATAGAAGATATGGCACAGAGCGTAGAGCATTTGAAGAGCGCAAATGTGCAGATCGTAGAATCTACCCAGACGATTTCTTCTATATCCGAAGAGGTGACAGCGCATGCCACAGAGACGATGGAAGCAGAGAGCAGCAATGTGACAATGCTGGAAAATATGATGAAACAGATTCAGGAATTGATGGATTATATCAATACCAGCAGATAGCGGTTTGTATGTGGAAGGATCACGGCAGCAGACCGGTCGTTCTGAAAGGGCAGGGTGCTGTCCTTGAAAAGGTGCGCTGCAAAGCACCGGAGAGAATATACAGAATGGAGAAAAAGAGATGTATTATGTATTAAAAGATGTATTAACAACAAATCAGATCGCAATGATAGGAATATTAGTTTCCTTTCTTCTGACATTTATTATGTTAAAGTACCCGCTTCCATTTCTACCGATGGATCAGGGACGTGCTTTTGCGGTCAATGGCGGACTGTCAAAGGGGAAGATACGTGGTGTCGGTCTGACCTTTGTATGCGTGTTTATCCTGTGTTCCCTGCTGTTTATGCCGATCAGCCGTGAATATATTATTTACTGTATTCTGCTGTTTGCCATGATGCTGAGCGGTTACCTGGACGATGCAGCGGAGACACCGTGGAATGACTACAAAAAGGGCGCGATCGATCTGGTGCTGTCTCTGGTCACGATGTGGACATTTGTCAGCAATAATACAACGACGATTAAGGTTTTTGGCAATGCCGTACATCTGCCGGTTGCCGTATATTTTATCCTGGGCGTTATCTTGTTATGGGTATCGATCAATGTAACAAACTGCAGCGATGGTGTAGACGGATTGTGTGCCAGCCTGTGCTGTGTCGTGCTGGGTGGCATGACCGTGTTATTTTCAAAGGAACTGGGGCAGTATGGTGTGGACAACCTGTTGTTTATCGCTGTATTACTGGCATATCTGTACTTTAATTCCAAACCAAGCAGTATGCTGATGGGCGATGCGGGTTCCCGTGCGCTGGGCTTTTATATCGCTGTTACGGTGATGAAAACAGGACATCCGCTGGCATATCTGCTGTTGGCAATCGTAGTGATCGTCGATGGCGGAATCGGTCTGGTAAAGATCTTCCTGCTTCGTTTCTTTAAGATTGCGATCCTGAAGAATACCAGAACCCCACTGCACGACCATGTGCGTAAGAATAAAGACTGGTCGGATACACAGGTCGTATTCCGATTCAGTATTTTGCAGGTAATGTTTATTGTATTATTATATATTATTTTGATTTAGTGCTTTGAAAGACAGTGCTCATTCGTTATGATCACTATCCCAAAAACGGGACAGATGTACCCGCATAGAATCCCGGTCGACTACTTCATAAGGGTACCATTCTCTTGGGAAGAGCTGCTGGTAGCCTTGTTGCAGGAAACGCTCATCCAACAGAAGAATGGCGCCGCGGTCATCATCCGTCCGGATGACCCGGCCGGCCGCCTGCAGCACCTTATTCATGCCGGGATACTGATAAGCATAAGCAAAACCGGAGTTATTCCGCTGGTCAAAGTACCGGCGGAATAATTCATTTTCAGTACATACCATCGGCAGTCCGGTGCCTACGATCATGGCACCGATCAGCTGGTCGTTCTTAAGATCGATTCCCTCTCCGAAGATACCGCCCATGACGCAGAGTCCGATCACGGTATCATCTGATGTGTCTTGAAAATGGGACAAAAATTCTTCGCGGTCTGATTCCGTCATGTTATTTTCCTGAATATAAAGCTGTATTTTATTACGCATCAGAGCGGACTCCAGATACGGCTGTACGTCTTCCAGCATACGATAAGATGGAAAGAATACAAGATAATTTCCGGAACGGCTCTGTACGAAATCACGGACATATTCAGCGATCCGTTGATACTGGACCGGACCCCGTGTCGCATATCGGGTACTGACATCCCTGCCGATCATCAGCAGACGTTTGGCAGAGGAAAATGGCGAGGGTGCATAGATGGCATAATCTTCTTCCCGTCCGGCGAGCTGTTCACGGTAATAGGTGACCGGAAGTAGAGTGGCAGAGAAGAAGACAGCGCAGCGTCCTTTGCTGAGGTAGTTGTTTAGGTTGGTGGAGGGATCCATACACTGCAGATGCAGACGGAATGCACCATTGCCGGCATAATCTGCGTAGGTGATATATTTATCATCCAATGTTTCATAGACGTTCAGAAAAGTCCGGATCTGAAAATAAAATTCCAGTACCTGCTCTCTGGCATCGCTGTCCAGAGGTGCTGTAGTATCCTGGGCGGCGTCTGCATCCGGTTTGCTTCCATATGCAGAGATGGTGTGTCCGGAACGATTCTGCAGATATTCATCCAGTACTGTAGAAAGCCGCAGTAATTTCATGACGAAGGCTTCAATCTCCACCGGGTCATACAGACGCAGTTCGTCGCAGTCTCTTTTCAGATCCAACAGGGCTTTATTACAATTTTCAAGAGACCGGATCACCTTGCGGTTCTTATCGGCAAACAGTTTCCTGACAGCCAGAAAATCTTCTTTTACCAGCATGGCAGAATACATGGCACGGGCACGGTCTACCAGGTTGTGTGCCTCATCGATCAGAAATACATAGTCATTTTTCGTGTCATTGGCAAAAAATCGTTTCAGGCATGCCGTGGGATCAAAGGCGTAATTATAATCACCGATAATAGCATCGCACCAGGTGCTGACGTCCAGGCTCATTTCAAAAGGGCAGACCTGATGCTTCTTAGCATATGCCAGAATTACCTCGCGGGAGATGGCATTTTCGTGTATGAGCAGATCAAAGACAGCATCATTGATCCGGTCAAAATGACCGTGTGCTCTGGGGCAGCTGCCTGGATTGCACTGCGGTTTCTCCAGGATACAGATCTTTTCTTTGGCAGTCAGTGTGACGTATTTTAACTGCATCTGCTGTCCGGCAAGCAGGTGAAAGGTCTCCTCTGCGACGGTACGCGTGATCGTCTTGGCAGTCAGATAGAAAATCTTCTCCGTCAGTCCCTCACCGATCGACTTAACCGCAGGAAAGACTGTCGAGATCGTTTTGCCGACACCGGTTGGTGCTTCGATGTAGAGACGTTTTTCGCGCAGAATACTCTGGTAGACGCCACGCACCAGTTTATTCTGACCTTCCCGGTACGTAAAGGGAAAGGTCAGGCTGCGGATCGACTCGTTTCGGGTGTTCTGCCAGTTGATCTGCCATGCCATCCATTTGGCATAGGCATCGGTCAGCGCATGAAACCAGTGCTCCAATGCATCGAAGGAGAGTGTCTCATAGAAATAACGCACTTCCTCTGTCGGGATAAAGCAATAGGTCATGCGGATGTCGATAGAGGACAGCTTCTTCTGACAGGCATAGATATAGGCATAGCAAAGTGCCTGTGCACGGTGTACCGCTACCGGTTCCTTCAGGGTGGACAGGTGATGGTATGTGCCTTTGATCTCGTCAATCGTAATCGCTCCGGTGTCTCTGGCAGGGAAGATCCCGTCTGCACGCCCTTCTACACATAGCTCAAAATCGACGCCGTCTTTATGCTGCTTCCGGGTGATGGATAAAGGAACCTCTGCCTGGTAAGAGGAACCCATTTTCTTTTGTAATTTCTTATGGATGCGTGTTCCTTCCTGCATCGCATCGGGGTCGGCAAGGCCGCTCTCAGAGGCAACGATGTCTCCGGAACGCAGGATAAACTCGACCAGATTTCGTACGGATATTTTGACCAGATTCATAGCATATCCTCCAGATCCCGGCGGTCCCACAGGATCACACCGATCTTCTCTGCCAGCTGTCTGGCACTGGCGGTAAAATGCTGATTCGTCAGTACGACAGCGACATGGCAGTCATAGAAAGCACAGCCGGCATAGACCTGCTGTACGGCCTCGATCCCAACCGGTGCCGTGTACCGTTTACACTGGATCGCATAGAGGATGCCTTCCTTCTCTGCCAGTACATCGACGCCAAAGTCTATGCTTGCCTGGGTACTCTGCGCAAAATCAAATCCATTGGCAGCGAGGATGTCGCAGGTCAGATCCTCGAAAGCATATCCGTCCATGTCGTCCAGATCCTGCAGTGTCCACTCACCGCGCCGGTAGACATTGCGGTAGGCAATGCGCTGGTGGATCTTATAGCAGCAGAAAAACAGCATCAGAAACCAGAGACACAGGATTGGTGGGACATACTGTGTCCCATACAGAAACAGAATAAAACCGGCAAGGCCGCTCGTTACAAAAAATAAAAGTATATATAATAAAACAGAAATTGTAATTCTTCTTCTCATTTGTCTTATACAGACCCTTTCAAAACAGAATGTTTGTTCGATTTTATTATACAGGATAAACTGGAAAAAAACAAGAAAAAAGTAAAAAAAACAATGGTTGTACAGGGCATGGAAACATGATAAACTGAGAGACAGGAGCTTATGTCCTGTCGTGGTCTTACAGCGGAAAAGCAGACTGTGGCAGGATCTGAAAATAATGGAGGTAGCAATGGCAGAAAACAGTGAATATGGATTTGAGGAAACAATGGTAACGCTGCAGGATGAGGATGGACAGGACAGGGATTTTTATATCGATGAGATCTATGATGTCGATGGTCAGACGTATGCAGCAGCGATTCCGGCAGATGTGGAAGAGATTACAGAGTATTATGTATTTCGTCTGAAACCACTTGGAAATGATGACTTTGAGATGGAGGACATCACGGAAGAGGAAGAATACGATGCGGCAGCCGATGCCTATGAGGAGATCCTGGATACGCGTGCCTGGAATATGGTACAGGAAGGCGCAGATACACATTAGCAGTGCGTACCCGGCGCAGGAAGCACAATGAAACAGAACGATACAGACGCATAGACGTCTGACATATATTTAAGAAATATTTTTATAAATATAAAGATGAGGAGAAAGATATGAGCAAAGAAATACCTTACAAGATTTACCTGGAAGAAAATGAGATGCCAAAGCAGTGGTACAACGTCCGTGCAGACATGAAGAATAAGCCGGCACCCCTGTTAAATCCGGCAACCCACCAGCCGATGACGCTGGCTGACATGGAGCATGTATTTTGTACAGAGCTTGCGAAGCAGGAATTGGATGATACGACACCGTATTTTGATATTCCTGAGGAGATACAGAACTTTTATAAAATGTATCGTCCGTCGCCGCTGGTTCGTGCCTATTGTCTCGAGAAAAAGCTGCAGACACCGGCGAAGATTTATTATAAATTCGAGGGAAATAATACCAGCGGAAGCCATAAGTTAAATTCTGCGATCGCACAGGCATATTATGCAAAGAAACAGGGACTGAAAGGCGTTACGACAGAGACCGGTGCCGGTCAATGGGGTACTGCCTTATCGATGGCATGTTCTTATTTTGATCTGGACTGCCAGGTATATATGGTAAAGTGTTCTTATGAGCAGAAGCCATTCCGGCGCGAGGTTATGCGTACCTATGGTGCCAGCGTTACTCCATCGCCATCTATGACGACAGAGGTAGGAAAGAAGATTCTGGCAGAGCATCCGGGTACGACAGGAAGTCTGGGATGTGCGATCTCTGAGGCTGTTGAAACAGCAACAAAGACAGAAGGATACCGCTACGTACTCGGCAGCGTGTTGTCACAGGTACTGTTGCATCAGACAGTGATCGGACTGGAGACAAAGATCGCATTGGACAAATACGGGATCAAGCCGGACATGATCATCGGCTGTGCCGGTGGCGGTTCCAATCTGGGCGGACTGATCTCTCCGTTTGTCGGCGAGATGTTACGTGGAGAGAACCAGTATCAGATCATTGCCGTAGAGCCGGCATCCTGCCCGAGTCTGACCCGTGGTAAATATGCTTATGATTTCTGCGACACCGGAAAGGTATGCCCACTTGCCAAGATGTATACACTGGGTAGTGGATTTATTCCATCTGCCAATCATGCGGGAGGACTTCGCTATCATGGCATGAGTTCTGTCCTGTCTCAGCTGTACGATGATAGACTGATGGAGGCACGTTCCGTAGAGCAGACCGCTGTATTTGCGGCAGCAGAGCAGTTCGCCAGAGTAGAGGGGATCCTTCCGGCACCGGAGAGCAGCCATGCGATCCGTGTTGCTATTGATGAGGCAATGAAGTGCAAGGAGACCGGCGAGGAGAAGACGATTGTCTTTGGCCTGACCGGAACAGGATATTTCGACATGTATGCTTATGAGAAGTTTAATAATGGAGAGATGTCTGATTATATTCCGACGGATGAAGATCTGAAACCGGGATTTGATTCCCTGCCAAAGATCTGAAAATACAATCGCTGAACGGAGATGGATTATGGGGAGATTTTTGATCGTATCAAAGATCGACAGACTGGACGAATACGAGCAGATTTCAAATCAGTATTCCGTGGGGTTTGAGATTAATGATTTTTATAATCCGGCTATTTTGGATAATGAGAAAGAACTGGATGCATGGATCAGCGTATACAGGAGGAGAGGGATTCCGGAGCAGAGTACGATGCATGGGGCGTTTTTGGACGTGGTCGTATTCAGTGAGGATGATCAGATCCGCAGGATTTCGGAGAACAGGATGCGGCAGAGCATGGAGATCGCCAGACGGCTCGGCGTAAAGGGGGTCGTATTTCATACGAATTCCAATCCGGTGCTGTCCGGTGAAGTCTACGACGCACGCGTGGTACAGTATGTATCTGCTTACGTGGAGAAACTGCTGCAGGCATTTCCGGAGCTGGATATCTATCTGGAGAATATGTTTGATGCAGATCCGCAGATCCTGCAGCAGATCTCGGAACGCTTATGCATCTATCCGAATTATGGCGTGTGTCTGGACTATGCACATGCCAGTATTTCGGACACACCGATCGAGGTGTGGGTCGATACGCTGGTACCGTATATCTGTCATGTACATATCAATGATAATGATCTGAAGAAGGATCTGCATCAGGCAGTCGGTGACGGCAGGATTGACTGGAAACGTTTTGCGGCATATTACCAGCAGTTTTTCAGTACATGTACCGTATTGGTGGAGACGACACTGCCGGAGCAGCAGAAGAAATCCCTGACATATCTGCAGGAGGTATTGGGATTGCTGTGAGCCGGCATGTGAGCCATAAAGCATTTGGCGGAAATACCTTTGCAGGTCAGAAGGATATGTCCGTATTTTGGGACAGACGTTTCGGACAAGTCAAAGGACGGTCTATGTAACGGATGGTATAGATATTAATTGCGAAAGAAAGGATGCAGTCGTGGAGAAAAAAAGAGCATTAAATGCAGAAGAATTATTAGAGGAAATCTTTTTTTTCATGAATCGGTTGATCGAGGAAAAAGATTTTGATCAGACGATCCTGCTGCTGACAGATCTGGGGCGTACCCTGGTCAATTCGGACAGAGCGTCCTTTTGGTATTGGGATCAGAAGAAGAAACAGTATTGGACGATCGCAGCCTTAGGCAGTGAGCGTATTACAGTAGAGGAGGGCGATGGCATCGTCGGGGCGTCGATCGCGGGAAATGAAACGATCGTGCTGAATGATCCCCGGAAGGATCCACGCTTCTACGCAAAGAGCAGTGAGGCGATCGGTTATCCGGTGCATTCTCTGCTGTGTATGCCGGTGACGGATACGAGGGGACGTGTGATCGGTGCTTACCAGGCGGTGAATAAGCTGGATGCACAGGGTGATCAGGGCGCCTTTGATGAAACGGACGTCAGACGTCTGGCACTGGCGGCGGTGTATTGTGGCAAGGCACTGGAGTCCCATATATTATATGACGAGGCGCAGATGGATCCGCTGACCGGTCTGAAGAACCGGCGTGGCATGTATGATTACTGCTTTGCGCACTTCAGTGGAGAGAATGTAGAGGATTCTTCGGTGATTATGTGTGACATTGACTTTTTTAAAAAAGTCAATGATACATATGGACATAATGCAGGAGATGCAGAGCTGGTGCATATTGCGAAGCTGCTGCAGCAGGGACTCCCAAAAGGCGGACAGGTGATCCGATGGGGTGGCGAGGAATTTATCCTTTTGCTGGAGCATACGGACTGGGAGGCAGCCGTGCAGCTGGCACAGACATTGCGGGAGCGCGTGGAACAGTCGGTCTGTCGTTTTGAAGATCAGGAGATTCGCGTGACGATGTCCTTTGGCGTCAGTAAGTGGGATCGGGAGCTTACTTCCGATGAGAATATAAAGGGTGTAGATCAGAAACTATATAAAGCCAAGACAACCGGAAGAAACCGTGTCGTGGCTGAATAGGAGGAATAAAAGTGGCAAATAGCAAATCCGTTTTTATCAGCTATAGCTCCCGCGATGGAAATGTAGTCAATGAAGTAACACGGATGCTGCAGCAGGCGGGGATTTCCTATTGGAAAGCACCGGAAATGATTCCACCGGGTTCCAATTATGCTAAGGAGATCCCACGGGCGATACGGGAATGCTCTGTTTTTCTGTTAATCATATCAGAGAATTCGCAGTCTTCTATATGGGTTGAAAAAGAACTGGACAGCGCAATTAACAATCGTAAGACCGTTGTGACGCTGTGGATTGATGATACGCCGATGAACGATATGTTCAAATTCTACCTGAATAATGTGCAGGCGATACCGTGCCAGACGAATCGGCAGGAAGCATATGCACGTCTGAGGAGACGGCTGGAACGGCTGGTATATTCGGAGACATCCGCAGCAGAGCGTAGCAATACCGGATCGGTAATGACAAAAGGCGTGGCAGATGTGTCCGGAAAACAGGACACAGAAGAAAAAGAAAGATATAATCCGTATCGCAGATCAGATGTATTTATATTAAATAAAAAACCATATCGGTGCCGGTTCTGTGGCAGCAGCATCGAAAAGATCGCCCAGGGAACCTACCGGTGTACGGTTTGTGGCAAAAATACCTATGACTATTATCAGACGATACGGAATTATCTGGCGCAGGCGGGAGCAGCGACCGCAGTGGCGATTGCAAGAGACACCGGAATACCGCGCAGCACGATAGAACATTTTTTACGTGGGGATTAAGCAGGCCGGTCTGTCTCTGAGCGTAGGCAGGCCGCAGAAGGAACGCTCAGAAAAGAGGAAATATGGAGAAGATTATTTGGGTGATAGGGGGAGATAAGCAGGAAATTGTTGAGGCACAGCGCCGGATCAATTCGACAGGAAGCATGCGGGCGTTGTGTATGTTGTCATTTGATGCGGTGGAGAAGGTGGTAACCGATGAGAACCAGAAAGAGCCGTCCCGCATTACGACACCGTCGCTGATCATTCTGGATTATGAGACAGAACTGGAAGGGGATTTTTACACCTTATCTTACCTGAAAAGCCAGCGGAAACTGGCAGGGGTGCCAATCTTTTTTATGATGAATACGAAGTCCGAAGAACTGGACGAAGAATGCTATGCCAGGGGAGCGACCGTTGTACTGCATAAGCCTTTTTCAAAGGCAGGGGTGCTTCGGATCGAGCGCACGGCATGGCAGTATGAGGTGACGAAGAAATATGAGAAAATGCTCCAGCAGCAGGCCGGTGATCTGCAGGATGCCAAAGAGATACTGCATCTGAACCAGCAGCTGCAATCCAGAAATGAGCTGCTGCATCATGTGTTTGGACGTTATTTTTCAGACAAACTGCTGGATGTGATCTTAGAGCATCCGGAGGGTTCGGCAGTCGGTGGTGAGAAGAGGGAACTTACGGTGATGATGGCAGATCTGCGTGGTTTTACTTCGATCTCCGAGGGATTGGAGTCTGAGGTTGTGACCGATCTGTTGAATCACTTTTTCAGTGAAATGCTGGATGTTATCACGCAGTATCAGGGCATCGTGATCGAATATCTGGGCGATGCGATTCTGGCGGTCTTTGGTGCGCCACTGGAGTCGGAGTCGCAGACGTCGGATGCGATCGCAGCAGCTATCTCAATGCAGAACCGCATGGATCTGGTCAATGCCTACAGCAGGGAGAAAGGCTATCCAATCCTGGAGATGGGCATCGGAGTGCATCGGGGAGAAGTATTTATCGGAAACATTGGTTCAGAGAAGATGATGCGTTACAATGTGATCGGAAAAGCGGTCAATGAGTGCTCACGGATCGAAAGTTACAGCGTGGGTGGTCAGGTACTGGTATCAATGGAGACGATCCAGAAAGCAGGCTGCCAGGTGGATATACATAATCAGATGGATATTATCACAAAGGGAATTCAACAGCCGGTACCGGTGTGTGAGGTTGTAGGAATCGGTGGGGAACACCCATGTAAGCTGGAAAATGTCGAGTTTGATATTCTGCATAATGTGACAGATCAGATCGTATTTAACCTGTATCCGATCGAGGGAAAGCTTGTCATGGATACTTCGATGGCTGCGGTTCTCTGGCAGTTTTCAAGAAAGCGCGCTAAGGTCGTTATGAATCAGGAAGAAATGAAGAATCTGCAAGTGTTTTCTGACGTGGAGATCTTTGCGGCAGCAGAGAGTGGACGGGCAGTCTTTACGAATGTATATGCCAAAGTAGTAGAGAAGCAGGATCAGGTTGTTACACTTCATTTTACACATGTGAACAAAAGTTTTACGGCCTTTGCCAATCATGTATTGGAGGAGGACAATGGACCAAGTCAGGAGAAAACACTATAAGGGGAGGCAGCATATGAGTG
>CAUCOL010000015.1 GCA_958444395.1 uncultured Lachnospiraceae bacterium | reverse complement strand
GAGCTGGTAGAGAAATTATACGGTCTGGTAGGGCAGGAAATGGCAGTGAACAAAGTAGACTGTTTATTAGGACCCGGTATGAATATTCACCGTCATCCGTTGAATGGACGAAATTTTGAATATTTTTCCGAAGATCCGTATGTGACAGGAACGATGGCAGCTGCACAGCTTCGGGGCATGCATAGAGCAGGTGTGACCGGTACGATCAAGCATTTCTGTGGAAACAATCAGGAGACAGACCGTCATTCGATTGACTCGGTCGTATCAGAACGTGCGCTGCGTGAAATCTATCTGAAAGGGTTTGAGATCGCTGTAAAGGAAGGAACTGCAGATTCGATCATGACGACGTATGGCTCCGTAAATGGTCTCTGGACAGCCGGCAGTTATGATCTGAATACACAGATCCTGCGTAAGGAATGGGGCTTTACCGGTTTTGTAATGACAGACTGGTGGGCGAATATCAATGAGCGTGGAAAGGCTGTCGATAAGGGAAATTTTGCAGCAATGGCAAAAGCACAGAATGATGTATACATGGTGTGTGCAGATGGTGAAAAGCATGAGGACAATACACTGGCAAGTCTGGCGGATGGTACTCTGACCAGAGCTGAGCTGCAGAGAAATGCCATGAATATCTGCCGTTTTCTGATGCACACACATGCGATGGAACGTGTCATGGGAGAGGAAAAGAAATGGGAGATCATCCATCGTCCGGAAGAAGAAGGCGATGCACAGGATTCCGAAGTGATATTCTATCCGGTGGACTGGGAGATTACGATTCCACTGCAGGATATCTGTACGGATAAAGGGACAAGCTATTGCTTTGCACTGGATATTTCCAATGCAGGATATTATGAGGTGACATTGACGGCAAGCAGTGAACAGAGCGAGCTGGCTCAGATTCCGGTTACCTTATTTAATACAGGGACAGCATCCGGTACTTTTACATGGAATGGTACCGGTGGACAGCCGGTTTCCTTTACAAAGGAGATGCCGATCTTTTCAAGATTCTCTACAATGCGGCTGTATTTTGCGCAGAGTGGGCTGCATATGGAGAGTATAACTTTCCGCTGGGTGCGTGAGCAGGATCAGATATAAATTAACGAGGAAATTTATATTGCAATTTGGAGCATTAAGAAGCTGGAACATCATATCGTATATTGATTTCCGGCAAATATTGGAATCATAATAATGCACAGACAAGAATATCGGAATCGTAATAATGTATAGACAAAAGGACAGTTCTTTATATGTTGTTATATTAGGAAAGCTGATGAAGATCAGTTGTCAGAAGGGTAACAGCAGGATAGAGAATATGTCCTTTTTTGCTGCATACGGTGATGGAGTAATAGAAAATAATGATTTGCACAAAATGTCACTTTTTTGTGAACGTTAAGTGATACAAATTATACATGTTATGTTATATACTATTATAAAAGAGTAAGAAGACGAATGCATAATATGTAATATACAGAAATGGAGATTAGTATGGCAAATCCTTATTTACCGAACTGGGAGTATATCCCGGATGGAGAACCTAGAGTATTTGGAGACAGAGTGTATGTGTATGGCTCACATGACCGGGCAGGGTCAAATACATTTTGTGATTATGTATTGAAGTGCTGGAGTGCTTCGGTGGATGATCTGAATCATTGGACCTGTCATGGGGACATCTTCCATACCAGAATGGACAGAGACCATCCATCGGATACAGACTGGACGAAAGAAAATAATGAGTTGTACGCACCGGATGTCGTAGAGAAAGATGGCAAATATTATCTATATGCTTATATTATCAATGCGAAAGGCTGTGTGGCAGTCAGTGACAGACCGGAGGGACCGTTTCAGCTGGTGTCCCAATATCAGTACACGATACCGGATGAAATATGCTGCAATGGCTGGTTTATTGATCCGGGTGTGTTGGTGGATGATGACGGACGTACCTATATTTATTGTGGTTTTGAACGTTCCTTTATGGCAGAGGTCAACAGTGAGAATATGTATGAGATCCTGGATGGAACATGCATAGAGCATATCATTCCCTGTGAGCCGAGAGAAGAAGGGGGATTTACTCAGAAGGAGTCTCTGTTCTTTGAGGCGTGCTCTCTTCGTAAGATCAATGGCACCTATTACCTGATCTATTCGCCGATGATCGGCAGCAGGCTGGCATATGCGACGTCAGACAAGCCAACAGGACCATTTACCTATCGCGGATATATCGTAGATAATTCGGCAGAGTATCCCGGCGGAAATAATCATGGTTCCCTGATACAGATCAAAGGGCAGTGGTATATATTCTACCATCGTATGACGAATGGAACGATCATGTCGCGCAGGGGCTGTGTTGAGCCGGTCGAGATTCTTCCGGATGGAAGCATACAGACTGTTGAGATGACTTCCCTCGGATTTGAAAAAGCATTATCACCGTATGAGATCACGGCAGCAGATACAGCCTGTGTACTCAAGGGTGGTGCACTGGTTACTGAGAAGAATGTATTTGAACGTGTGATTACCAATATTGTCGATGGAACGGTGATCGGCTATAAATATTTTGATTTTGGCGAGGATTATTCCAGCAAGACGATGGAATTTTATGCACAGGTACAGGGAATGGGATGTGACAGTATCCTGCATATTCTGATAGACAGTGAAGAGGGCGAAGAGATCGGAGCCTGTGCGATCGGTGCCGATACAGCAACGGTATCTGCCATCGTAAAAAACGTTACGGGACGTCATGCGGTCTATTTTAAGGTGACGACAGGATATGATGGCTGGACAGGCAGCATGTTTGAAGGAAGATGTCTGTTTGAGTTGAAACAGTTTGTTTTTACCAAATAAATAAGCCGTCTGTCGGAATGGTGGCGTATGTATCAAAGAAATAAGCTGTCTGCCGGAATGGCAGCGGTATCTATCAAATAAGATGGCAAAGGGAGGGCTGCTGATGAAGATTGGATCGATCGGATATAATCATTCCCATAACAAAGAGTTTGTCATGGATATATCAGAGGGACTGGATGCCTGTTGGCTGTTTTTGATCATAAAGACACCGGCGGTGTTTGAAATAGCTGGCAAGAAGCAGGATGTTGCAAAGGATTCCTTTCTGCTGCTGGAAGAAAACACGGTCTGCCGTTATAGAGCCAAAGGCGAGATTTACACAGATGACTGGTTTTATGCCAAAGTGGATCCGGGTGACCGAGAAATATTGCAGCAACTGTCGATTCCTACCAATGAACCGGTGTATTTGGGAAAAGTCAAAGAACTGTCTCAGCTGATCCACATCATGAGCTATGAGCATTATTCAGCGGATCCGTATCATCAGGAGATTGAAGCGTCCTATCTGGATATTCTGCTCAAGAAGATCAGCCGCCTGATCCAGACGAAGGTGTATGTATCACCGGATGTATTTCTGGAAAGAAATACGAAATTAACAAGACTTCGAAGCAGTATCTATACCTTGCCGGATCAGGTGCAGGATATTGATACGATGGCAAAGGAGCTGGGAATCAGCCGCTCCGGCCTGCAGCATTTATATAAAAAGAACTTTGGAGTAAGTATCATTACCGATGTGATACACAGCCGTACAGAATATGCGAAACGTCTGCTGGCAACGACAAATATGACGCTGCAGGAGATCGCAGAGCAGAGCGGTTATAGCAGTGCCTATCATTTTATGCGCCAGTTTAAGCAGGTGTGTGGAATGACGCCAACGCAATACCGAAGCAGTACCGAGCGACGTGAGAGTGAGGGATAAGACGCAAAGCGTCTGCAGAATGGAGGTTAATTATGAACAAAACACTAAAACGAGTAACCAGTATGTTGGTTGCGTCCAGTATGGTCGTAACCGGAGCTATGACATTGACCGGATGCGGAAATGGAAAAAATGCCAAAAAACAGGATGGTCCTGTGACATTGACGGTATATAGCCAGCTTGCCAACTATTCCGGTCTGCAGACAGGATGGATGGGGGATATTCTGTTAGACAAGTTCAATGTAAAATTAAACATTGTACCGGAATCAGATGGAATCTTTCAGACAAAGATGGAGAATGGAGACCTGGGCGATATCGTGATCTGGGGTAGCAATTCCGATCAGTATGCACAGGCATTGAAGGCAGGTCTTTTATATAACATCGAAGAGGATGATCTGCTGAAAAAGGAAGGTCCCTATATTGCGGAGAATATGCAGACAGCATTGGATACAAACCGCCGGCTGACTTCGACGCTGACCGATGGCAAAGATAATACACTGTATGGCTTGGGTAATGATCTGGCGCCATCCAGCGACGATCATATGCAGTTTATCTATACATGGGATACCCGCTGGGATCTCTATAAAAAGATGGGTTATCCAAAGGTTAAAGATCTTACAGATCTGTCTGCGATGTTAAAGAAGATGCAGCAGATGGATCCAAAGGACGATTCCGGAAATAAAACCTATGCCGTTTCTTTATGGCCGGATTGGGATGATGCGATGGTTATGTACGCAAAGGCAACTGCGACAGCTTACTATGGATATGATGAGCTGGGAATCGGTCTGTATGATCCGGTGACAGGAAATTATCACGATGCATTGGAAGAGAATGGTCCGTATCTGGAGATGTTAAAGTTCTATAATGGTTTATACCGTGATGGACTGTTAGATCCGGATTCCATGACACAGACATACGATCAGATGGGTGAAAAGGTACAGAATGGTGGTGTATTATTCTCTATTTTCAACTACTCCGGACAGCTTGCTTTTAACACGGACAAGCATATGAAGAAGGGCGAATATATGTACACGATGAAACCGGAGGATGCTTCTCCGATCGTATATGGTCTGAATCCAATGGGTGGTACTTATATTACGACGATTGGTGCCAACACAGAATATCCGGAGTTGTGTATGGAGATCATGAACTATTTCTGTACACCGGAAGGACGTATGACTTATGCGTATGGTCCAAAGGATGAGTGCTGGTATTATGACGAAGAGGGAAATACACATTTCACGGAACTGGGTGAAGAATGCCATAAGAATGCAAAGACAAAAATGGAGAAGCATGACGGTACATTCCAGGATGGTCAGATGCAGATGGCAGTATCAACCTGGTCTCTGGATGCACCAAATCCGGATTCCAATGGTGAGACGTATAACTGTGATAACTGGAAGAGTTATACCCAGGATATTAAATACGACATCCAGAAGGATTGGCAGAAATACAATGGTGTAGACAATATCAATGACTACATGGAGAAAGGAAAATATACACTTTCCCCTGGTACTTCTTATAAGGCGGGCACGAAGGACGATGAGTTAAAGACCGTATGGAGTCAGGTTACAGATAGTATCAAGACTGAATCCTGGAGAGCAATCTATGCGAAATCCGACAAGGAGTTTGATGCAGCGATCCAGAAAATGAAAAAGGATACGGCAGGTTATGGATATGACAAGTGTCTGGCATGGAGTCAGAATGAAGCAAGTATCCGTAAAGGTCTGGAAGAGCAGGTTGCCAAATAAAAACGGATGATTCTGAAATCCGATAGAACTAAAAGAAACATATAGTTTATTTGAACAAAAATAAAATACAGCATGTAACGATTAAAAACAGTTACTGTGCACTCTTATGAAAAGCAGACTTTTCTCCCCCAAAAGTCTGCTTTTTTGTGTTATAGGAAACTTTTTGTTTCCTGGAATGTAAAATAACGCTCCGCAAGGATGCGATCACCACGCAGAGAAAGATTGCATAAGCAATTGTGCGGGAATGCGCAAAGTGGGCTTGCCCAATTTGTTGTAAAAACATTTACGAACATTTTACATAAACTTGATAGATGGGGCTTTTTTTTGATGATAAGATTTTTATTGTCCAAGCGGACAAGAACCGCATGGAAAGGAATAGAAATCGATGAATAAATTGATTTTAAAAAACTGTATCCCGGCGGTCATAGCCGTAACGCTGACCGGACTTTATTCCGTGATCGACGGACTGTTTATAGGAAACGTGCAGGGAAATAACGGATTGGCTGCGATCAATATCGCATGGCCGATCCCGGCACTGATCACGGCAGCAGGTGTGGGACTTGGCACAGGCGGAAGCGTTTTATATGCGTCCTTGTGTGGTCAGCAAAGGCAGCGGGAAGCACAGAAGGTGTTTCCGGTGCTTCTGATGCTCACCGCACTGACAAGCCTTTTTCTGACCGTGTTGTTGTGGAAAATTCAATTGCCGCTGCTGCAGTTTCTGGGAGCGCAGGGGGAGATCCTGAGACAGGCATATGCCTATACACAGGTCATTATACCGGGGAGCCTGTTTCAGATCCTGGGAGCCGGTATCATACCGCTGCTGCGAAGCGTCGGATGCCCGGTGCAGGCAATGACTGTGACAGTGACCGGCATGCTTGTTAATCTCGCTGCCAATTCGGTGTTTTTATTCCGATGCGGCATGGGAATACGGGGAACTGCCTGCGGAACTGTACTGGCACAGGCGGTCGTATGCTGCCTGGGATGGTATCTGTTATATCGGAGACATCAGATGCAGCACACTATCCCAAAAACAGAGCAGTCTTACCGAAGACCGGGAGAATATCGGGAGGGAAAGCAAAATCATCCTGAAGCAGTCTGTCGGAAACACTGCATCAGAAAACAGCTGACAGGTATGGCAGGAAGGATCCTGCTGCTGGGTATTTCGTCTTTCGGAGTATCCCTGTCGGCAACGATCGTATTGATCTTTACGAACTGGCAGTGTTTGAGACAGGGAGGCAGCATGGCGGTAGCGGTCTACGCGGTAATATCTTATATCGTCTTTTCGGTGCAGTATATTTTGCAGGGAGTCGGTGAGGGAATGCTTCCGGTATTAAGCTATGCCTATGGTGCCGGACAGTATGACCGGTTCCGGCAATACCGGAGGGAAAGCGGATACTGCCTGCTGGTACTCAGTACCGGTTTGTGTGTGGCAGTTGAGTGGCTGACACCGTATCTGGGAAGTGGGTTTGGATTATCGGTAGAGAGCATTCCGGTCTTTTGCAGAGGAATGCGTATCAGTGCATTGGCATTTCTTCTGATGGGATTTGTAAAGTTTCATATATCCTGTGAAAATGCAATGCAGCATGTGGCAGCCGCTCTGTTTCTTACCTATGTGGAAAGCCTGGTGGCAGCACCATTGCTGCTGTGGAGTTTACCGATATGGCTTAAGCTGGATGGCATCTGGTGGTCGCTATTTGGGACAGCAGCAGTTATGCTGCTGTTATACCGGGGGATACAGATTATAAAAAAGAAAAATAACTGTGGAAGTACAGTGCAGTTATCAAGAAAAAAGTGAGGAATCGTTGTGAAGAAGAAATTTAACTGGAAAAAATGGTGCAGTGTAATGGTGTTTGTTCTGCCGGCTCTGGTGCCGCTGACCGTATTTTGGATCTATCCCATTTTACGGTCACTGTATCTGAGTTTTACAGACTGGGATTATATGACGCCGGAGTATTCAATCGTAGGACTGACAAACTACATGGCATTATTTAAGGATTCCAGATTTTATGAAGCATTGTGGAATACATTTGTCTTTGGTATAGGAACTGTTGTGCCGACGATTGCAGGCGGAGTGATCCTGGCACTTTTATTACAAAAATCCTTTAAAGGAGATGGAGTCTTCAAATTTATCCTGTTTTCACCCTGGATCACACCAACGGTAGCGATCTCAATCGTGTGGACGTGGATCTATGAGCCGGATGTGGGCATTGCCAATGCAGTGCTGAAATTTCTGCATCTGCCGCCGCTTCAGTGGATCAACAGCTCGGATACGGCGATGCTGGCGGTGATCATCGTTACGATCTGGAAAAGCCTCGGCTATGCGATGATCTTTTATATTACGGCGTTGGAAAAGGTACCAAAGGAATTGTATGAAGCGAATGCACTGGACGGAGCAAACAGCTGGCAGAGATTTCGGGATGTTACATTTCCCTGTATCTCCCCGACGACCTTCTTCCTGGTCATTATAACGATGGTCAATGCATTGCAGGCATATGACCAGATCCAGATCCTGACACAGGGCGGTCCGTCCGGAAGCACACGAACCCTTTTGTATATGTACTATCAGCTGGGCTTTGAGGAGTATAACATGGGACAGGCAACGGCAGTTGCTATGGTACTGATCTTTATCACCGTGATTTTATCCTTAATACAGTTTGTGGCATCAAAGAAATGGGTACATTACTAAAAGAATAGAAAGGAATCAGAAATGGAACGAATGGAACGATGGGGACAGCGTGGAAGAAAATGGTGCAAGATGCTGTTTTTAACGGCAGCAGGTATCTTTACGATCTTTCCCTTTGTATGGATGGTAGTCAGTGCCTTAAAGACCAAAGCGGAGATTATGGATACTTCGGTATTCTTTGCAAAAGTACCCCAGTGGAATAACTTTAAAGAAATATTTACAGCATCACCATTACTGCATTATGTGTGGAATAGTTTATTTGTGTCTGTTTTTACACTGGCACTTCAGCTGTTATTTGGTGCATTGATCGCCTATGCGATCGTATTTATGCGGTTTCGGGGACGCCACGTGCTGTTTGCTATGATCATGGGAACGTATATGCTGCCGACAGCGGCAACGTATATTCCGTCCTATATTATTCTGGCAGATATGAACCTGCTGAATACATTTACCGGTCTGATCATATCAAACTGTGTCAGTATATTCGGTATATTCCTGCTGCGTCAGGCATTTATGCAGGTGCCGATGGGACTAATCGAGGCGGCGCGGATCGATGGGGCGACCCATTGGAAGATCCTGTGGAAAGTCGTTGCACCGATGACGAAATCGTCCTTTATCACCTTCGGGCTGATCAATTTTATAACGTGTTATAACAGTTATATGTGGCCATCCCTGATCACGGATGATCCGGAGAAAAGTCTGGTATCCCAGGGACTGAGAAGGTTTTTTATAGAAGGAGGCTCCTATGGAACGGAGTGGCCATTAGTAATGGCAGGAAGTACGGTGATCGTGCTTCCGCTGCTGATCCTGTTTGTATTTACCCAGAAATGGTTTATCAACGGCATCGGCGGTGATACAGGTATGAAGGGCTGATAACAGACCCTTTTACATAGAGTAACATGCACAGTGACCGGATCGGAGATCAGACAACGGTCCGGGCTGAGTACAAGAAAAAAGAAGAAGAGAGGTATATGTACAGAAAGTACATAGGAAAGAGGTAGACATGAGAAAAAAATTACTGGCAATGATCTGTTCCTTAACAATGGCAGCAACGGTGATCACAGGCTGTGGTGCCGGAGCAGGTGCAGGCAATGGTGCAGATAACAGCGCAAAGCAGACGGAAGCGTCAGACAAAACGGTAGAGATCGATTTCTGGTATTCCGGAGGAAAGACAGCAGTCAATGTACTGCAGGACACCGTCGATGCATTTAATGAGTCACAGTCCAAATATCATATAAATACTGTGACACAGGCAGATTACACAGAGACATATGAGAAACTGCAGGCGGGCATCGCTGGAAAGAAAGCACCGGACATGGCATTGCTGGATGTAGATAAAGCGAGAAACCTGTCCAATAAAAAGCTGGTGGCAGACATTCAGCCATTTGTTGATAAGGACAGTGATTTTCAAAAGGATGATTACCTGGATGTCTTTTTGAATCAGGGCTATGATGCCGATGGAAAATTATTTGCCCTGCCGGCCTATGGTACGACACAGGTGATGTATTATAACATCAAAGCGTTTGAAAAGGCCGGCGTAAAAGCGGAGGATATTAAGACATGGCAGGATCTGGAAGCAGCTGCAAAAAAGATCCATGAGCAGAATGGTGATATGGCAGGCTGGGAGCCAATGTGGGGCAAGGACAATCTGGTAGATGCTTCCCTGAGCAATGGGGGACAGATTTTAAGCGATGACGGCAAAACTGTTATGATCAACTCAGATGCCTGGGTTGAGGTATGGGAGAGCATCCGTGGATGGATTCATGACGATAAGACGATGAAGATTCACTCCGGTGGTCAGGGATGGGAATATTGGTATAAGACCATTGATGATGTTCTGGCAGATAAAGCAGGTGGATATACAGGATCTTCCGGTGATCAGGCGGATCTGGACTTTACCAAAGTCGCAGCAATGGAACAGCCGGGCTGGGGCAGCAACCCGTCAGCACCGACAGCAGATGCATTACAGCTGGTTATGTTAGAAGGCTCATCCGACGAAGAAAAACAGGGTGTGTATGAATTTATGAAGTACTTTACAACACCGGAAAATCAGGCAAACTGGTCTATGAATACAGGATATGTAGCAGTCAGAAAGTCTACACAGGATGTGGATTCCTTTAAGAAATATGCGGAGAAAAATCCACAGGCACTGGTACCATTACAGCAGGCATCTCATGGTTCAATCCTGCCGGAGGATCCGACCGGAGGAAAGATCTTTGATGCATTAAAGATCGCAGCCGATGAAGTAGAGATTGAAGGAAAACCGGCAAAAGAGGCACTGGACAAAGCACAGAAAACTGCACAGGAAGCACTGGATGCAGTACAGTAACAGAATATGGACAAAGAAATTATTTGGAACATAGAAAGAACCTCTCCCAATATTCTTTTGGGAGAGGTTCGGATAGAAAAAGAAAGTAAAAGATTATATCTGCAGATGGACTATCCACAGGATTTTCAATATGGGCTGTTTCTGGCGGTCTTTGATCCAAAAGGCAGGATGCGGCTGCAAAAACTTCTGGGCTATGGTAGACAGGATCTATGCATCGGTGAGGACGGCATGCACACGACCGTAGGCGGTATGCCCGGAATGATCCCGACAGGAAGCTGGCGGATCGTTCTGGGAATCTTTACAGAATATCTGAAACGATATGCAGGGACGATGCCGGTCGAAGTGCGGATGACGGTTACGGATCAGGAAGCAGCAGTTACGCAGCCAATCGGTCCTATTTTATGGACACATGGCATGACTGCACAGGGAATAGCACTCGATGCTTATGACTGGATGACGCAAAGGAAGAAATCAGCCGGCTGGTATAAAGGTGATTTTCATACCCATACAAGATTATCCGATGGAAAGCATACCGTGAAAGAGGCAATGACGCTGGCTGAGCAGATGGGACTGGACTTTTATGTGCCGACAGAGCACAATCTGATCCATACCGGCTGGGTATCGACACCGGTCATGGCGATTCCCGGAGTCGAGATAACGACAGAACTGGGACACTGTAATCTGTTTGGGATCACCGAATATCCTTCTAAGATACCGGACATTCTACAGCATATGGGACAGCCACAGGTGGAGACTGACTTATTGGATCAGATACAGGAGGCTGTAGAGCATCACTGGATCGTCAGTGTCAACCACCCGTTTCTGCATATCTGGAAGTGGCTGTGTGGTTCTCTGTCGTTGGAACAGATCGGGGCGATGGAGATCATCAATGATCCGACGTATGATTATGCCAGAGAAGCAAATGATAAGACGATTCGTTTTCTGGATCTGTTGCATATGGACGGTTATCGGATCACCGGCATCGGCGGGAGTGATGCACATAATCTGCTCGAGGAACGTTATACAGACGCGGATATGCCTTCGGTGGCAGGAGATCCGGCAACGTTTGTCTATGCAGAGGGGATGTCGCCACAGTCGATTCTGCAGGGTGTCCGAAAGGGGAATGTCTGCGTGACCAGATATTGCCGTATGGAGATGCAGGCGGAAGAGATACCGGGGGGATCTATGTGTCCGCAAAATGGGACAGATGGGACGGAGACTGCAGCCGCCGGACAGCCGGAGAAGCGAGCAGAGGATAAAAAAAGATATCTGCCGGGAGATAACCTCAGACCGGGCAGTACGGTACAGATCCATCTGCAGCTGTCAGAAATGCAGCAGGAACCGGAACTGTTTGCCATCTCGTATCGGGATACAGAGG
>CAUCOL010000014.1 GCA_958444395.1 uncultured Lachnospiraceae bacterium | reverse complement strand
ATAATATTACACAGAATATGGATGTGATCGATTCCTTTGTAGATGGAACGGATATGGAAGTTTCCCTTTTCTATGGAAGCGATCGAGTTGCTACGACATTAAAGGATGAGAAGACAGGGGAACGTCTGCTGGATACACCGGTCGATGATGGAATCGTTTCGGCAGTGGTACAGAATGGCGGGAACATCTCGCGATATGACATTTCCATCGGTGACAGGGATTTTTATGGATACTATATGCCATTAAAGGACAGCAGTGGTACGATCGTGGGCATGACGTTTGCCGGCGAAGACTGTGCTAAAGTCAACAGCTATATTCGTCAGAAGGTCATGACCGTGATCGCTGTGGAGACCGTTATCATCGTGATCGCAGCGGCACTGATCCTGGTCGTTCTGAACGGTATCCTGAAAGGAGTGGCAGCAGCGGAAAAGACGGTGATGGATCTGTCCAATGGTAATCTGGAGACAGAGATCGAGCTGAAAGCTGCCCGCAGACATGACGAGTTGGGAGATATGGTGAAGGGGGTTGCCGTATTACTGAACCAGTTAAAGGATGCAGTAGTCAATATCAAGCAGTCATCCAAAGTGCTTTTGTCTTCCGGTACTCAGTTAAGCGATATGGCATCGCAGTCGAGTGAGACAGCGAACGAAGTAAGCAAGGCGATCGAAGGGATCTCCAAGGGAGCGATCTCCCAGGCAGAAGAGATTGAGACAGCATCAAAAGAGATTGACCGTATGGGAGAGCTGATCCAGACGATCGTACATAATGTTGATGATCTGAATGACGGGGCAGCCCGGATGCAGCAGGCGAGTGAGAACTCAATGGCGATCGTAAAGGAATTAAGTGATTCCAATGATCAGAGCCGTGAAGCAGTGAAGAAAGTAGCTGTGCAGGTAAATGCTACGAATGAATCCGCACAGAAGATCCGTGCGGCAGTTGATCTGATCACATCGATCGCAGAAGAGACAAATCTGCTGTCACTGAATGCATCGATCGAGGCAGCAAGAGCCGGAGAGCAGGGACGTGGATTTGCTGTTGTAGCAGGTCAGATCCAGAAGCTGGCGGAGCAGAGTAATGAGTCAGCGAAGACGATCGCTGATATTATACAGGCACTGCTGAGAGATTCCGAGTCTATGGTAGAAGTGATGGATGAGGTCAATGAAATCATGGATGTACAGCAGCAGAAGCTGGATGAGACGAAAGAGCAGTTCAAGGTCGTGGAGAAAGGTGTCAATGGTGCGAACGATGCAGCAAGCACGATCAAGCAACAGACAGATACCTGCGACGAGGCACGCGCCAAGATAGAGGATGTAATCTCAAATCTGTCGGCACTTTCTGAGGAAAATGCAGCTGCGACAGAGGAGACGACCGCTTCTATGCAGGAGTTGAATGCAACGATGAACCTGCTGGCAGAGTCTGCTGAATCCCTGCAGCAGTTATCCAGTACGCTGGAAGAGAATGTTTCCTTCTTCCGTGTGCGGGAGGGTGGTGTGCTTCACCAGATTAAAGAGGATGTTAAGACTGCTGCAGAGCGGGAAGCAGAGGAAGCGTGACAGAAATAACCATCTGCAAACAGTTCTGATGAGTTGGACACTGCGGTGGATGGATCAGAATGAAGATGAGAGGGATACAAGTGGAACAGGAGATTATATATTCAGATCAGATCAGTGTAGAGGAGTATAATGCACTGCGTAAATCCGTAGGATGGATACAGGTAAAAGAGAGCCGTGCGCATAAGGCACTGAGCAATTCATTTTATAAAAAGATCGCATGGAAAGATGGCGAACCGGTTGGTATGGCACGTATCGTCAGTGATGGCGGATATACGTATTTTATTACAGACGTGATCGTACGTCCGGATTGTCAGGGACATCATATCGGCAGTAGTCTGATCGAACAGCTGTTAGAATATATCAAGAAGGATGTGCATGATGGAGAGACTGTCATGGTCAGTCTGATGGCGGCATACCAGAGAGAAAGCTTTTATGAACAGTTTGGATTTCATACGCGTCCCTTTGGAAATCACGGTCCGGGCATGAGTATGTGGGTGTCCAGGATCGCAGATGGTTCTACGATCACATCCTGATCGGAATCAATATTACAGAGATAAATAATATTATGGGCTGCCATTTGGTTCTGGACGATTCAGTATACCGTGTGACAGCCCATTTCCAGATTTTATCCTGTCAGATAAACTGGTTGGTATCTGCGTTATAATGATAATCAATGGAAGCCATCTTATCACAGATCTCCTGTGCATCCAGCTGCAGAGCATGGCAAAGCTCCTCCAGCGTCGGATAAAAATCACGCAGCTGTGTGTTTAACCAGCTGACCAGCATAAACGGATCCTTTGGAATCGACATAGAAACGCTCCTTTCTTTATGACCGAGATTCTAGGAGTATCATACACATATGTGCAGAAAACGTCAATGAAGATAACATGCCGGCATGTCCGGTTATCCACTCAGAAATGAGGAGAAACATGAATATAAATATATCCGGATGGAACAAACGATATCAGAATCTGAAATTATCGACACGTATCATACTGACTTTCATCAGTGCCTTTATACCGATCATTGTTGTGGTATGCATCTGGCTTGGGTACGTAGCATATAACAATACAGAGTACAAACGTCTGGTGGCTAACACATCGGTTATCAGCGATTTTAGTCTGGATTTTAAAGAAAATTTTGACTATAATATCTATCTTTTGATCGCCGGAAATGTGAACTTTACCGCCAGTGATCCGATGGACAGCCTGGAAGAGGCAGAGAAGATCCTGGACAGCATTGATCTGCAGCAGGAAAGTGCACAGTCGCGTCAGCTGATCTATCAGAATAAAAAATATCTGAAAAAGCTGCGGGACTATGTAAAGGAACTGGAGGATAATATCGCGATCGGCGGAAAATACGATGAAAATCAGAAAATATGGGAAGACGATGTAATGACGGTCACATCTCTGATCCAGGAAAATCTGATGAATATCCTGCATAATGAAACAAAGGCGATCGCAGGAGTGCGTCAGAAAATGAGCAATATCTCCGATCGTTTGATCGTTATCAGCTGTATTCTTACGATCTTTACACTGGTATACGGAGCGGTGATGTCTGTTACGATCGCCCGTACGATCACAAAACCTGTCCATTATCTGCAGAATGTGACAAAGAAGGTGGCAGATGGTGATCTGGAAGTGCATTCCGAGCTGCAGACCGGTGCAGAGATTAAAATGTTAAGCGATTCGATCAATCAGATGATCGACCAGATCAACCATCTGTTCCAGAGGGTAAAGCTGGAGCAGATCCACCTGCGGGAAGCACAGCTGGAGATCCTGCAGATGCAGATCAATCCACATTTTCTGTATAATACACTGGACACGATCGTGTGGCTTGCCGAGGCAGGGAAGCAGAGCGAGGTGGTACATATGGTAGAGTCCTTGTCAGATTTCTTCCGTGTGTCCCTGAATCAGGGAAATGATGTAGCAACGGTCAAGGAGGAGCTACTGCACATTACCAGCTATCTGGAGATCCAGCAGGTGCGTTATCAGGATATTCTGGATTATGAGATTGATGTACCGGAAGAACTGCAGGGATATATGATCCCGAAGATCACCCTGCAGCCATTGGTGGAGAATGCATTGTATCATGGAATCAAGAATAAACGCGGAAAGGGCTGCATCCGTGTCAGCGGTTACAGTACCCAGCAGGATGTCGTGATCCTGGTGCATGACAATGGAATCGGTATGACGAGGGAACGACTGCACCAGATTAAAGAGGGGCTGCGTCATCCGCAGGAGAAAAAGGATTTCTATGGTTTATTTAATGTCAATGAACGTCTGCGGTTAAAATTTGGAGATGCGTTCCAGTTAGAATTTTACAGTGTGTACCGGGAAGGCACAACGATCGAGGTGCATCTGCCGAAGGACCGGGCGGAGGATTTCTCGGATTTTCGGGCAGGCAATGCGCTGCGCCAGGCAATCCATGAAGGAAATGTCGGAGATTGCTAAGATGCCGGTATCAGGTGGTCCATGAGAGAAAAGCCCGGAGCTGTTACGGTGTCTGCATCAGGTGGTCAATACGGGAAAATGCCATTCATCGGGAATGGGAAAGGTATGGTAATAACGTGATAAAACTGTTTTTGGTAGAAGATGAAATTATTATGCGTGACGGCATAAAGAACAACATAGACTGGCAGCAGGAGGGGATTTTGTTTGCCGGTGAAGCGAGCGATGGCGAGCTGGCATATCCGATGATCCTGAAGGAGAAGCCGGATATTTTGATCACAGACA
Source organism: uncultured Lachnospiraceae bacterium (assembly GCA_958444395.1). Lineage (GTDB taxonomy): Bacteria > Bacillota > Clostridia > Lachnospirales > Lachnospiraceae > Jutongia. Next base: position 7,677 of record CAUCOL010000014.1, on the reverse strand, counting down.
TAAAGATGCCGTTTATGGATGGTCTGGAGCTGTGCGAGCTGGTTCGTAAGGAACTGCCGGATATGAAGGTCATCATACTGAGCGGATATGATGATTTCTCCTATGCGCAGAAAGCAGTCCGTCTGAATGTGACAGAGTATCTGTTAAAGCCGATCAGTCCACAGAAACTTCTGGAGACCATCCGGAAAGTGGCAGAGGAGATACGCAGCAAACAGCAGCAGTCCGATCAATACAGCGAGCTGTCGCAGCAGGCGAAGCAGGAACGGCAGCAGCTGGATCAACAGCGTTTCTTCCGTCAGCTGATCACGAATCGCCTGCCGATGACAGAGATCTTGGAAAAAGGAAAATCGCTTGATATGGAATTGTCTGCACCGTGGTATCAGATCATACTGTGCTATATGGATATCACCGGTGGCAACAGCCAGATGTATTCGGAAGAACAGAATCAGTTAATGGAACAGGTACAGGACTGTTTTGCGAAGATCCCCGGATGGTATACCTTTGACCGTGGAACAGAAGGTGTAGCGATCTTGGCGATGGCAGATACACCGGAGCAGATGACGCAGAAGATATCAGACAGCCTGGAGCAGCTGGTGCAGATCCTGCAGAAGTTTCAGGGCATGCAGTATTTTATCGGTGTGGGCAGCTGTGTCAAGCGTCTTCGTGAGCTGGGAGATTCTTATAATGATGCCAATAAGGCATTTTCTTACCGTTATATGACGCAGATGAACCAGATCATCTATGCCTCCAATATGAATACCCAGGAAGAACAGGCGATGGATCTGCAGGAACTGAATATCAAGCAGATGGATCGAAGCGTAGTGCAGAACTTCCTGCGCAGTGGTGCCGTCGATGAGGTGCCACATTTTCTTCAGGAATATTTTGATAATCTAGGAAGGCAGAATTCCCGCTCGCTGATCTTTCTGCAGTATGTTATGATGGATATTTATTTCTGTATTGTATCCTTTCTGGAAGAAATTGGATACAAGATCGAGGATATTACAGAAGAATATGGTGATATTAATGAGGTCATCAAGAAATATTGTACGCTGGAGAAGGTGGAAGAATACTTTGGAAAGGTGTTGGGTGCAGTGATCCGGCTGCGGGATAACGTGACCCAGAAACGGTACAGCACCATTCTGCAGAAGGCAAAAGCATTTATTGATGAGAACTACAACCGGGAGGAGATTTCACTGAACACTGTGGCGGCGCAGGTCAATGTCAGTCCGAATCATTTCAGCTCCGTATTCAGTCAGGAGATGGGGCAGACATTTATCGAATATCTGACGGGAATCCGTATGAAGAAAGCGAAGGAGCTGTTGATGACTACGAACAAAAAGAGTTCGGAGATCGCATACGAAATTGGCTATAAGGATCCACACTATTTCAGTTTTATGTTCAAGAAAACACAGGGCTGTACAGCCCGTGAATATCGCAGCCGCGCGCAGTAAAGAGCGTGGGAGAGCGTGAGAATGCGTCTGCTTAAAAGGAACAAACAAGGAAAAATGGACTTTTACAGCAGAAATCATTATAATGGTAAGTGATGATACGATAGAGTGATCTGTGGCATCATTTTGAAAATATGATACGAATGCAACGGATCGGCAGGAAGGGATGCTGCTTCCGCTGTCCTAAATTATATGGAAAGGATTACATAATATGAAAAAAATAGTTCTTACCGGTGGTGGTACAGCCGGTCATGTCACACCAAACATTGCATTGATCCCGGAATTGCAGAAGCAGGGATATGATGTTCACTATATAGGCTCATACGAGGGGATTGAAAGCCGTCTGATCGAGGATCTGGGGATCCCGTACTATGGAATATCCAGTGGAAAACTCCGCCGATATATTGATCCGAAGAATCTGAGCGATCCTTTCAAGGTGCTGAAGGGCTTTGGCCAGGCGCGCCATCTGTTAAAGAAGATCAAACCGGACGTAGTATTCTCTAAGGGAGGTTTTGTGTCTGTACCGGTTGTCGTGGCAGCGAAGTCTCTGCATATTCCGTGTGTGATCCATGAGTCAGATATGACGCCGGGACTTGCCAATAAGATCTGCATTCCATGTGCTGTGCGGGTCTGCTGTAACTTCCCAGAGACGATCAAACATTTGCCGGAGGATAAGGCGATTCTCACCGGCTCTCCGATCCGTGAAGAATTATTCCACGGGGATCGTGCCAGAGGGTTGGAATTTTGCGGATTTCATGACGATAAGCCGGTGCTTCTGATCATCGGCGGCAGTCTGGGAGCAGTCCGTGTCAACGAAGCAGTCCGCGCGATCCTTCCGGAGTTATTAAAAAAATATCAGATCATCCATCTGTGTGGTAAGGGAAAAATGGATCATTCCCTGTGTAAGGTGGAGGGTTATGTACAGTATGAATATATCAAGAAGGAACTGCCGGATCTGATGGCGGCAGCAGATGTGCTGATCAGCCGTGCCGGTGCCAATGCGATCTGTGAGATCCTGGCACTCCGTAAGCCGAATATCCTGATCCCATTATCTGCCCAGGCGAGCCGTGGCGATCAGATCCTGAATGCGGCATCCTTTGAAAAACAGGGCTATAGTATTGTGATCCAGGAAGAAGACCTTACGAATGAGAAACTGGAAGCAGCAGTAAATAAAGCCTATGACGAACGAAAAGAATACATTCATGCAATGGAGAAGAGTCCTTTGAATAACTCTATCGAAAAAATCGTCCAGCTGATCAACAATGCTGCGAAGACAAAATAAAACAGGATAAACTGTGAATCCAAAATCAAATACGAACACTTCCCATACCGCAAGGGGAAGTGTTCGTTAAATATTGAAAAAGGCAGTTCTTTTGCGGGATTCGGGGTTGACAAAACGGGACAACGGAGATAAGATAACCTTATATATCGAAAGACGTTGATGGAGACAGTACGTGATCGGGAAGACGACAGTGAGTCCGGGAGAGTGTGAACCGGATGGAGAAGCAGAGTCAGAGCATTCTGCTTTACGAAGATCGCCGAATATCACTCTTGAGTTGCGGATGGAACGACCTGTTTACACAGATACATGACTGGATGGATCAGTGATGACAGCGTTTAGTACATTTTGCCGGTTCCCACCGTTAAAGGGGTCATGTATGTAGGTACATCAGAGAGGTGGTTAATGTAAGTGTGAGCTTTCATCCTGTTTGGGATGAAGCTCTTTTCTTTTTTAGAGGAAATATACAGAGCCGGGGAGGTTCTGGTGTCCTTTAAGAAGATAGGCTGCAGGAAAGAAAGGCAGATGTCCGGAGAAAGAGGGGCAGAAGCCGCAGAAAATCAGAAAAGAAAGGAAAATGACATGTACGAAAAAGTTTCAACAGACCTGAATTTCGTCGATCGTGAGAAAAATGTCGGCAAGTTCTGGCGTAATCAGCAGATTTTTGAAAAATCAATGAAAGCAAGAGAAGGCAATCCGGTCTATACATTTTATGATGGACCGCCTACCGCAAACGGTAAGCCGCATATCGGTCATGTGCTGACCCGTGTTATCAAGGATATGATCCCTCGTTATAAGACGATGAAGGGCTATATGGTTCCAAGAAAAGCAGGCTGGGATACACATGGACTTCCGGTTGAACTGGAGGTAGAGAAGCTACTGGGACTGGATGGCAAGGAGCAGATCGAAGAATATGGTATGGAGCCATTCATCAAAAAATGTAAAGAATCCGTATGGAAATACAAGGGCATGTGGGAGGATTTCTCTGGCACCGTTGGTTTCTGGGCAGATATGAAGAATCCATATGTCACATACGATGATAACTTTATCGAGTCAGAGTGGTGGGCATTAAAAGAGATCTGGGATAAGAAATTATTATACAAAGGTTTTAAGATCGTACCTTACTGTCCGAGATGTGGGACACCACTTTCTTCCCAGGAAGTGGCACAGGGATATAAGCTGGTGAAGGAACGTTCTGCTGTGGTACGTTTTAAGGTAGTTGGTGAAGATGCGTATTTCCTTGCATGGACGACGACACCGTGGACACTTCCATCGAACGTTGCACTTTGTGTAAATCCGGATGAGACATATTGTAAGGTAAAGGCTGCAGACGGATACACCTATTATATGGCAGAGGCACTGTTAGATAACGTGCTGGGTAAGCTGGCACAGGAATGCGAGAAAGCATACGAAGTTCTGGACAGCTTCAAAGGAAAAGATCTGGAGCATAAAGAGTATGAGCCACTGTATGCCTGCGCTAAGGAATGTGCAGATAAGCAGCATAAGAAAGGCTTCTTTGTAACCTGTGATAATTATGTAACCATGTCTGACGGTACTGGTATCGTTCATATCGCTCCGGCTTTTGGTGAGGATGATGCAAATGTTGGACGGAATTATGACCTGCCATTTGTACAGTTTGTAAATGGCAAGGGCGAGATGACAGAGGAGACTCCATTTGCCGGTCTGTTCGTTAAGAAAGCGGATCCGGAAGTGCTGAAGGATCTGGATGCATCCGGCAAGCTGTTCGCAGCACCAAAGTTTGAGCATGATTATCCACATTGCTGGAGATGCGATACACCGCTGATCTATTATGCAAGAGAGTCCTGGTTCATCAAGATGACAGCAGTCCGTGACGACCTGGTACGAAACAATAATACAGTAAACTGGATTCCGGAATCCATCGGTACCGGTCGTTTTGGTAACTGGCTGGAGAACATTCAGGACTGGGGTATCTCCCGTAACCGTTATTGGGGCACACCGCTGAATATCTGGGAATGTGAGGGCTGTGGACGCCAGGAGTCCATCGGAAGCCGTCAGGAGCTGGCAGAGCGCAGTGGCAACCCGGATGCTGCGAAGGTTGAGCTTCACAGACCATATATTGATGAGGTGACATTCACTTGTCCGGATTGTGGTAAGACAATGCATCGTGTACCGGAGGTTATTGACTGCTGGTTTGATTCTGGAGCTATGCCATTTGCACAGCATCATTATCCATTTGAAAATAAAGACTTATTTGAGCAGCAGTTCCCTGCACAGTTTATCTCAGAGGCGGTTGACCAGACGCGTGGCTGGTTCTATTCTCTGATGGCAGAGTCTACTCTGTTATTTAATAAAGCACCTTATGAAAATGTTATTGTACTGGGGCATGTCCAGGATGAGAATGGACAGAAGATGAGTAAGTCCAAAGGAAATGCAGTCGATCCGTTCGACGCACTGGAGAAATACGGTGCAGATGCGATCCGTTGGTATTTCTATATTAATAGTGCACCGTGGCTTCCAAACCGTTTCCACGGAAAGGCAGTACAGGAAGGACAGCGTAAGTTTATGGGTACACTGTGGAATACGTACGCGTTCTTCGTATTATATGCAAATATTGATGAATTTGATGCAACGAAATATACACTGGATTATGACAAGCTGTCTGTTATGGATAAATGGCTTCTGTCCCGCCTGAACAGCACTGTTAAGTCAGTGGATGAGAACCTGTCTGCTTATCGTATTCCGGAGACAGCGAAAGCACTGCAGAGCTTTGTCGATGAGATGAGTAACTGGTATGTAAGACGCTGCCGTGAGCGTTTCTGGGCAAAAGGCATGGAGCAGGATAAGATCAACGCATATATGACGTTATATACAGCGCTTGTTACGATCTCTAAGGCGGCAGCTCCGATGATTCCATTTATGACGGAGGATATCTACCGCAATCTGGTATGCTCTATTGATGCGGATGCGCCGGAGAGCGTACATCTGTGTGACTTCCCGGAGGTACAGGAAGAGCATATTGATAAGAAGCTGGAAGAAGATATGGAAGTAGTGCTTGATGCCGTTGTAATCGGCCGTGCCTGCAGAAACACAGCGAATATCAAGAACAGACAGCCAATCGGCAAAATGTTTGTTAAGGCAGATGCAGAATTGTCTGATTTCTACATGGATATCATCAAAGATGAGTTAAATGTAAAAGAGGCAGAGCTGACAGATGATGTAAGCAAGCTGACAACATACAGCTTTAAGCCGCAGTTAAAGACACTGGGACGCCGCTTCGGCAAGAATATCAATGCCGTAAAAGAGATCCTGGCTGGTCTGGATGGTCAGGCTGCGATGGCAGAGCTGAAAGAAAAAGGTACTCTGACGATTCAGGTAGATGGACAGGATGAGGCACTGACAGAAGATGATCTGCTGATCGAAGCAGCACAGATGGAAGGCTATATTTCTGATACAGACCACGGTATCACGGTTGTACTGGATACAAACCTGACACCGGAGCTGTTAGAAGAGGGCTTTGTACGTGAGATCATCAGTAAGGTACAGACAATGCGTAAGGACGCAGGATTTGAGGTTATGGATCATATCCGTGTCAGCCTGCAGGACAATGTCAAGGTAGAAGAAGTGATCCGTAAGAACGAAGAACAGATCCGTTCTGAGGTATTGGCAGATGACGTGAAGTATGACGTAGCTGCCGGTTTCACAAAAGAGTGGAGCATCAATGGAGAAAAAGTAACACTGGGCGTAGAAAAACTCGCCTAGAGATTTTCCAGATGGATTAAGGTGTCAAATGGTCTTTTGCTGACACCCGGATCCGACCGGTGATAAGGATCGGTTACTCGCGCAAAGGCAAAGTGAGGAAGGAACAAATGAATTTATTCCTTCCAGGCGTGCCTGCGGGATCAAATACTCCGTCTCCCGGGGCGGACAAAAAAGATGCCAGGTCATACCCCGCAGCATGCTGCGGGGTATTTGACTGCCAAAATAAAACAGCCGGAGCTAATGCCTCCGGCTGTTTTACTGAAAAAGGTTAAATTGAAAAAACTTTCAAGGAGTTGGTCAGATGGCAGAGGGAGCTACCATCTGACCGTAAATGAAAAAAATGAAAAAGAATCTATATCAAACATTAGTCAATTGTTAGTCGAAGCGGAAACAAGTGATTGACCGGTCGGTTTGTATGTCCGCTTCCTTTATGTTTATGAGTACATTATATCGTGCAATTGTGTTGTAAATTTGTTCTGTTTCTAAACAAAAAATAAACTCACAAAACAAAATCTAAACAAATCCGTTTGATTATCTCTGTCCGTATTTTACGAGGATATTCTGAATACGCTCTGTTGGGTTTAACAGCTCGCTGATCGACTGATCATGGTTCAGTGTATCGATCAGTAAAGCTACGTATTTGCTCATGTCTACACTGATATAGTAATCACGGGAAAGAACTTCTTCCGGCTGATATACCAGGTTTGTAGTCATAACACGGTAGATAAGACCTTTTTCCACTGCTTCATCAAATTTCTCCATGCCATTTGTGAACAGACCAAAGGTAGCAGCGACAAAGATACGATTTGCTTTTCTGCGCTTCAGTTCTGTTGCTACATCGATCATGCTTTCACCGGAGGAGATCATATCATCAATGATGATAACATCTTTTCCCTCCAGGTCAGATCCTAAGAATTCATGTGCGATGATCGGATTACGTCCGTCCACAATCTTGGAATAATCACGACGTTTATAGAACATTCCCAAATCAATGCCCAGTACGTTTGCATAATATACGGCACGTCCCATAGCACCTTCATCCGGGCTGATAACCATTAAGTGATCGGCGTTGATCTGGATATCCGGTACATTTTTAAGAAGTGCTTTTAAGAACTGGTACGTAGGCTGTACCGTCTCAAAGCTCTTAAGAGGGATTGCATTCTGTACACGAGGGTCATGTGCATCAAATGTGATGATGCTTTCTACACC
>CAUCOL010000013.1 GCA_958444395.1 uncultured Lachnospiraceae bacterium | reverse complement strand
GCAAGAATATCCTCCTGCACCTTCAGTTTTCCGGAGATCTTTCTGGTCAGAACCGGGGCATTCTGTGACGAATGCGTATCCTCCGGTTTATGATGCTTATGTTTCACCGGTTTGACACGATAGGCTCTGTTCATCTGTCTTCTCCCATGAAACGCTTTACTATCATTGTATGAAAGAATGAAAAAAAGTTGCCATAAAGAGGCGAATCCTTTATAATATATGTTCGAAAGGAATGAAATATATGCGTGAAAAGTATACAAATCAAATGCTTCAGGTTATTCGAAGCATGCAGAATATAGATTATATCAATCCGGGGGAGATTCCAAATATTGATCTGTATATGGATCAGGTCACGACCTTTATGAATGAGCATCTCCAGTCGTGCAAGCGGTTTGACGATGATAAGATCCTGACAAAAACCATGATCAATAACTATACGAAGAATAATCTTCTGCCACCGCCCGAAAAGAAAAAATATTCCAGTGAGCATATGCTGCTTCTGATCTATATCTATTATCTGAAGAACTTTTTATCGATCAGTGATATTCAGAGCATCCTGCAGCCGCTGAATGAACGATTTTTCCATCAGGATGCCGGGATCAGTCTGGAAGATATCTATGAGGAGATCGTCCATCTCGAGAAGGAAAATATGAATGCGCAGACGATGGACATTATCCGTAAACTGAAAAAGTCATCGGAAGCGTTCACTGAGGTCGAAAATGAAGACGACAAAAAAATGCTTTCCACCTTTGCTTTTATCTGTATGCTCAGCTTTGACGTATGGGTCAAGAAAACAATCATCGAAAATATCATTGATGACGTAAACAAAAAAGATAAAAAATAAAACTTCATAGATTGCGATGTTTGAATTACGTGCTGCGAGCGAAACTCACCCCCGACAGACAGAAGTCAGTCAAAACGTTGAACGGCACTTTACGCTCGCCGGTGTTTAAAGGCTCATCACTTAATTTATTAAGTGATGAGCCTTTATGCACCGCTGCGTCAGCGTAAGTAGTGAAAACGTGCCGTCAAAGTTTTGCTGCTCCCGCCTGCAAGGGGGTTCAGACACACTCTTTGCACGTATTCATCGCAAATACCGGGAAGTTGGACTGCCCTGGAAAAGTCTAATACTCTGCGACAATTTTTCATTCATCATTTTACAGACTTCTTGGTTTTCAATGCAAAAATCTATTCCCATTCTATAACAGCTGGCAGGATCTGTCGGAAATACAGCCGCCGTGGAGGACAGTTTTTGTTAATTGTTTACTGCATGGTGCACTTCTGTTGTGCTGGCTGTGATCGGAAGGAATGTGTAGCCGTGTTTCTTGCCATATTTGATCATTTTGTCAAGTGCATTGATCGTTTTGTCGTTCTTGTAGAAGTCATGCATCAGAACTACATTGCCACGTCCCTTTACGAGACCATTCTTGAAATTGCGGAAAGTATCCGCCGGTGTTTTCGCCCCGCCGGCATCCATGCTGTCTACATTCCAGTCAAAATAATGATAGCCCCAGCCATCCAGTTTCTTGGTCAGCCTCGTCATGATGCCGGGGTTATACCGGCTGACTGTATTGGAGCTGCCGCCAGGGAACCGGCTGATCGTAGGCCATACACCAAATTTCTTAAAGAACATGTTCCGCAGTTTATCCAGATTCTGGTGGTATATGTGTTCAGAACGATAGATAATATTATATTTGTGCTGGAAGCCATGCAGTGCCAGGGTATGTCCCTCATCGATCACACGCTTTGTCAGATCAAAATCATTGCCTGCCGGACGCAGCTCAAAAAAAGTTGCCTGGACATGGTTCTTCTTTAATATATTCAGAACCTTTGGTGTCGAATAACGGTTGGGACCATCGTCAAAGGTCAGGTAGATCACACTCTTAATCTTCTTTGTGACAGTCAGATCACAGGTATAAACTGTTGTATCATTCTTTCCGGTGATCGTCGTATGCCCCACCTTCTTCGCCTGAACCTTTCCCGTCCGGGACACGGTCGCGATCGAAGGATCCGCAGATGTCCAGCCATTCACCTGGTCCGCATTGCTGAACTGGAGATCCAGATGCTCTCCCTTCATCATGGAAAAAGCCGGATATACCATACCACGCTTCTTCACTTTGACAGGTACTTTATATGTATCTTCTCCAGTGGACACGGTAATCGTTGCTGCGCCATGCTTTAATCCATGCACTGTGCCATCTTTTGAAACAGAAACAATCTCTTCTTTACTGCTTTTGTACTCTGCCTTACCTTTCCCCTCCACCGGTAATTTCTTGGTCTCGCTCATCGCCAGACGTACGGTTTCGATTTTGATCTTTTCCTGCTGCTCTGCCGTTGCTTTTTTTGAAGCCTCTTTCCGGCATCCCGTCAATGCAGTCGCTGCTGCTAACATAGTCAACGCTGCAAATAAAACTACTTTCTTTTTCATTTTCCCCTCATTTCTGCGCACAGGCATCTCCTGTGCTTGCTTTCACTCATATTTCGCACGCTACCTATCATAACATACCTCTTTCCCAAAAGGGTAACAAATGCTTTGCAAAATCGTTACAAATCTATTAAAATACCCAATAAAAAACGATTTCACCCGTACCGTTTGCCGCGAGTCCAAGCCGTCTGCTGCTCATCTGAACGTATATCTGCAGATTTTTGCTTTGCTTCCTACAATAGTCTGCAAGCTGATGGATGAAAAATTGTCTTGATACCTTACGTCTTTCCCAAGTCTCCGGGCAGAGCGTTACGATGTTTGAACTACGTGCTTCAAGCGAAACTCACCCCCGGCAGGAAGTAATCAGTCAGAACTTTGAACGGCACTTTGCGCTCGCCGGTGCTTAGGCACAGCATCTGTCAGATCAGATGCTGTGTCTTACGCACCGCTGCGTCAGCGCAAGTAACGAAAGTGTGCCTTCAAAGTTCTGCTGTTACTGCCTGTACGGGGGTTCAGACACACTTTCCGCACGTATTTCATCGTAACGCTCTGCCCGGAGACTGAACTGGGAAAGCCTAGTATTCTTCGACAATTTTTCATCCATAACTTGCAGACATTCCAGAACTTTGATGCAAAAATCTATCAAAAGATGCCACGATGAACAGCAGACGGCTCGGACCCGCGAGCTGACTGTCCCGGGTGAAATCGTATAGATTGTGTGTTGGAAGGGATGATTTGGGTATGCATTTGATGATTTATTCGTGGAGGGCTTGGAATCAGAGAGATGTGGAGGAGGCACTGCAGGCACTGGGACATACTTTGTGTTATCTTCCGTTTTGTCCTGAGAATGTAGAGGAGGATGACTCGTTTGTGGAGCAGACAGTCACCGTTTTAAAAAAAGAACAGCCGCAGGCTCTTTTTTCCATTAATTATTTTCCTGTGCTGGCAGAGGCCTGTCATGAAACCGGTATACCATATATCTGCTGGAATTGTGATGGTTCGTTGCTGGCTATGTATCATCGTTCCGTTTTCTATGATACAAATTTTATTTTCACATTTGACCGCGCCTGCTGCGAAGAATTTCACAAATACGGCGTATCGCAGATCTGGCACCTGCCTTTGGGTGTGAATCCAAAGCTGCCGGCTTTTCAGAGTGCACCTGCTCCTGATATTTCTTTCGTCGGGAATCTGTATCAGAAAAATGCATTTGACCGGATCAGCAGTAAACTGCCCCCCTATCTGGCAGGCTACCTGGACTGTGCCCTCCTGGCACAGCAAAAAGTATCCGGTGGCAATATGCTGGATGCCCTGCTGACAGCACCGGTCTGTGACCAGCTGGAATCCCTGGTCGACTACAAACGCAGCAAAGACTCTTTTGCGACAGTCCGCCAGCTTTTTTCTTCCACTGTCCTCGGCTTTAAGTCGGAAAGTCTGCGCCGTCATGCTATGCTCCAATCACTTGCAAAGCTGGGCAGACAGCTGACACCGGCTGCCAACGTTCATCTTTTTACCGAGGACACCGATACAGAACTTTTATTCGTAACGGTGCACCCCGCCATCGATTATCAGATACAAATGCCGCAGATCTTTCATACCAGCCGCATCAATCTGCACTCGACTGTTCCTACGATCCGCAGCGGTATCTCTCTGCGTGTCTGGGATGTGCTGCGTGCCGGAGGCTTCCTGCTGACTGACTATCAGACAGAATTAGAAGACTACCTGACCCCCGGCCGGCATCTGGCAGTCTATGAAGATACCGAAGAGCTCACCGCCCTTGCTGCCTATTATCTGACCCATGAAACAAAACGCCGCACCATCGCACAGGCAGGACAAGACCTCGTACTCCGTGAGCATACCTGGCAGGCACGCCTGACCACCCTGTTTTCCACCCTCATCCCGTACCTTCATTAAGTACAGCGTTTACTTTCTATAAATATCGCGTATCAGACTGTAAGGCTGTTATGACCGGTGCATTTACGGCTCATTGGATGAGAGGACGGCAAAGACCCCGGAGGCGTGTTTTGCCGCACAGGACACGTAAGCACTGGCATTGTGGGCATTTTCACGGATTTCATCCGGTGTCAATGTGCGAACCACCTTTCCGGGACTGCCAAGTACAAGGCTGTTGTCCGGAATCGTCTTATGCTGTGTTACCAGCGCACCAGCGCCGATCAGACAGTTTTTGCCGATCGTGGCACCATTTAATACAATTGCCCCCATACCAATCAGTGTATTAGCGCCAATGTTACAGCCATGCAGCACAGCGTTATGTCCGATACTGCACCCCTTTCCTATCTCAATAGGATAACCGACATCGACATGTAATGTCACGTTGTCCTGAATATTGGACTGCGCTCCGATGTGGATCGGGGCATCATCGGCACGTACGACAGCCTGATACCATACATTCGCTTCCTTCTCCAGCTTTACATCACCAACTACCACTGCCGTCGGTGCAATATATACGTTTTCTCCTGCACTTGGACTTTTTCTTTCTGCTCTATCACACATCTTCTATGCACTCCCTTCTTCTTGACATTTTACCTGCAATCATTAAAATTGTCTACGTAAGGTTTTAGGAGTTATCCTGGTACCATCTATCAGGCACATTGCCAGCCCGGTACAAAGCATCCGGTGTCCGGAATGATTCTTTCCTAAAAAGATTACAATGAAATGAGGTACCCTATGAAAAAATTAACAAATAATACTTCCACCTCGAATGCATCGCTCATCACACGTCCTGTCGTGGTTTGTCTTCTGGCAGGCATCTGCTGTCTGCTCTGGGGCAGTGCTTTTCCGTGTGTAAAGATCGGCTACCGGATGTTTCATGTAGAGACACAACAGACCGCCAGTCAGATTCTTTTCGCCGGATGCCGCTTTTTTCTTGCCGGACTTCTGGTGCTGTTATTTGCACTGATCCAGCGTAAAGACCGCCAACGTACGCCTCTCCTTCCACGCAGTGCCACTACCTGGAAGCGCATTCTGATCCTGAGTTTTTTTCAGACTGTGACACAGTATTTCTTCTTTTATATCGGACTGGCACATACCAACGGCGCAAAAGCTTCTATTATAGAAGGCATGAATGTGTTTATCTGCATACTGATCGCCAGCCTTTTATTTCATCAGGAACGGATCACGCTCCGCAAAGGGATTGGCTGTCTCATCGGGTTTGCAGGCGTGGTGTTGATCAACATGCAGGGCAGTTGTATCAGCTCCGGTATGACGCTTACCGGAGAAGGATTCATCCTGATCTCTACTGTCTGCTATGCTTTCAGTTCTGCTGTCATGAAACAGTATACCCGTGAGGAAGATCCGATCCTGCTAAGCGGCTGGCAGTTTCTGGCAGGCGGAATCATACTGATGCTTCTGGGGATACTGAGCGGAGGTACGATCCGGTTTGACGGACACCTTTCTGCCCTTGCCATGCTTTTATACCTGGCATTTATCTCGGCAGGTGCATACTCCCTTTGGAGCATTCTTTTAAAATACAATCCGGTCTCCCGTGTATCTGTCTATGGATTTATGAACCCGGTCTTTGGATTTATACTATCCTGCCTGCTTCTGACAGATTCTTCGCAGACGATCGGCTGGATCAGTCTGGCATCCCTGCTTTTGGTATGCATCGGGATCTACATTGTAAACCGTGTCCCGGTATCCAGGAACCAGACATCCGGTCAGGAACTGTCCTGACCGTAGTATTGAACCGGATCACAACCTGTAAATCTATATACTATTACGCAATATAAGGAGGCTTTCATGAATATATCATATCCAAATGCAGTCACTGAAGAGGAACAATACCGCGATCGTTATACGCTTGCAATGGAGCGAATCGCACAGATCCGGGAGGAATTAACCTGTCCATATAATGGGACACTTCCTTCTGCTTTTCATGATTATTTTTTGAAAACATCAGCTTTTTTATTGTACCTGAATACTGTCTATACGCAGATCTGCAGCACACAGCCACAGACCTCTCTCTATACAAAGGATCTTACTGCTCTGCAGGATATAAACCATCGCCTGTATGAAGATATCCTTCCTGCACAGTATGACACAAGCTATGCCAATCCTGCATATGCTGTCTCCGTGCTTGGTACAGAGTATGGTTCGCTGTTGTGTCTGTTATACACAGAACTGCGTGGAAATATATCCTATATTTTTGAAAAAAGATTGTTTTATATGACAACGTCACTGGAATTGTATATCGAAATCTATAATCTGCTGGAGGATGCAGCATGTACACCAAAGGAAGTAGAGCGGGCTATTTATTATTATGTGTCCGATTATGCGGACACCACGATTGACGACCGAACCCGTGCCATGCTGGATCCAACACATAATTTTGCCGTTTCCCTGATCTCTACCGCTGATCTGACAGATCTGCGCTATCTTTATTTCTTCGGCGAATATATTTCTGAGAACGAATTAAAGACAGCAAAACACCTGAATGAAATGACACAGGATCAGATCGACGACATGGCATCTACCTTTACCGAAGGCTTCCGCAAGGGCTTCCAGTTGTATAACATTGATCTTTCCGTAAAAAAAACCGTCTCCATCCGTTATCAGCTGGGCTTTGAGCGTATCGTCCGGGCTGCGATCCGGCAATTTGCCCGGATGGGACTTGAGACGACATTATACCGTGGTGCCGTCAGCCTGATTCACAAAAACAACCGTGGCATACGGATTGGATTCACATCCACCAGTCCAAATCCACAATACGACTACGATCACCGGCTGGACGAGGCACTGATCCTGGATAAAGCTCTGGCAGACCGCAAACTGGCACAACAGCGTCATGCGTATGAAACACGTCAGGAGGACGCCAAAGCCTATGCCGGACCGGCTGTCATGGAAGTCTATGGCGAAATACCTTTCTCACCGGTATCAAAACCGGAAGCCGCTGACTATACCGCCAAACAGCAGAAAATCCGTCAGGAATACCAGGCGCAGGCTTCCCTGCTTGGCAATGAATATATGCCGGGGGATCAGATCAGCTTTACGATCATCTCCTATCCTGTTCCGGCGATCGGAGCACAGTACGAAGAAATCTTCGATGCCACCGTGCAGGTAAATACACTGGATAGCAGCAAGTACGAGCAGATCCAGACTACCCTGATACAGGCACTGGATCAGGGAGACTACGTAACGATCACCGGGCGAAACGGCAATCATACGGATCTGCAGGTCGCTCTGCATCCATTGAACGATCCCGTTGCGCAGACTGACTTTGAAAACTGTCTTGCCGATGTAAATATACCGCTGGGTGAAGTCTTCACCTCCCCACAGCTGGAACAGACACATGGAATCCTTCATGTCACAAATATTTATCTGAATCAGCTTCGCTATCGGGATTTGGAATTAACGATTAAGGATGGCGTCATCGATGCCTATCACTGCGCTAATTTTACCGAAGAGGAAGAAAACCAAAAGTTCATCCGGCAGAATCTGCTGATGAATCATCCAACGCTTCCAATGGGCGAGTTTGCAATCGGCACAAACACAACCGCTTATGCTATGGGACGCCACTTCGGTATCTCTCACCTGCTGCCGATCCTGATTGCCGAAAAGACAGGACCACACTTTGCTTTTGGTGATACCTGCTTTTCCCATGAGGAGGATCTAAAGACCTACAATCCGGATGGAAAACAGATGATCGCAAAGGATAATGCGTATTCTCTTCTGCGTCATACCGAACCGCAGAAAGCCTATTTCAACTGCCATACGGATATAACGATTCCGTATCATGAACTGGATACGATCACGGTGCATTGTGCCGATGGACACCGTATTCCGATCATTGCCAATGGACGATTCGTTCTGCCGGGAACAGAATCTTTAAATGAGGTTTTACCGGAAGAGTAGTTTTTAAAGCTATTCTGATGCCGGATCACGATTAGATCTTAAGAAGGAATCTGTCCCGGATACCCCTTCGACCACTTCTTATCTATAACGAACGAAAGAGCATCAAAAAGTCTATCTTTGAGAAATCACCTCAAACCTTGCACTTCTTGATGCTCTTTCCTTTATAGCATGTCCTTAATGAACAATTCCTTTTCTTTATACAGATCCAGTATACCATCCTGTAGCTGGATCGTGGGTCTGGAAAGATCATGAATATTAATATAGATAATCTTTCCAGTACGTCCGTCACTCAGGCGAACCATTTCTCCCAGATAGGAATCTGCGATCCGTTTCAGAAAGATCATGATGCCTTCACTGTCATACTTCTGAAGCCCCTCATCCTCAAAGGTCTTTATCACATCGAATGGGCACATTGCGCCACGATAAACCCTCGGAGACGTCATCGCATCATATACATCCACGATCGACACCAGCTTTGCAAAATAATCGATCTCCCGATCCTGCAAGCCTTTTGGATATCCGCTTCCGTCGCACCGTTCATGATGCATCAGTGCAACATTCCGGATGTGGTAGTTCAGACAGTTATCTGCCAGTATCTTATACCCCAGATCCGGATGACGCTTTACAATACGAAATTCTTCATCATTTAACTTTCCCGGCTTCTGGATAATGCTGATCGGTATCTCTGTCTTACCGATATCATGCAGGATACCGGCTACCGTCAACGTCTGCTTGTCCTCCTCCGGGAAATTCAGCCAGCCGGCAAATATATAGCAGAGCAGTCCCACATTAATAGAATGTGCAAACGTACTGTCATCATAATGCCGCATATTCTGAACCATATCAAACGCCGTGAATCCATCACCAATATCCCGCAGCAGATGGACAACCTGCTGATACAGATAATCTGTATCGAGATTTATATTTTTACGCACCGCACTGTTCAGGTACTTTTCAAACGACCGTATCTCCTGGTCGTATTCTTTCTGAAACCTCTGGAACTCCGGACTTTTCTGTACGTTCTTGGAATAAGCCGTACGGGAATACTTTTTGGAAGCAGTTGTTTCGATCAGTTCATCCTCTATCTTAATCCTTAATATAGAAAAGTTCCGCAGCTGCTGAATCTGATGATCACTTAATACCGTTCCTTTTTTAATGACGATCTGGTGACCAAAATTATAAATATCCTGTCCCAGAACCATACCGGGACGCAATCTCGCTTTTTCCACAACCTGCATAATTCATCGGCTCCTGTTCCCATTCCTGCTATGTATGAATCAGTCTTTGTCGATCAGCTCTTTATAAAAATCAGAGTAATCTTTTCTATGCTCCTTTGTCGCTGCAATCGCTGTACGCGGATGCTGATTCAGATGTCCTGTGATCAGATACGGAATATCATATCCCCATACCACACCAGCCTCCTGCAGCGGAACCATATATTTCTCGATAAACTTTAATACCGGGAAGATCTTATATTTTGGATTCTTCAAAAAGCCCAAAAGAAGTTCCATTGCACAGTTTCCTGCACCACGTCCCATACTGCTCATCGTTGCGTCCAGATAAGATACACCCTGTGCACAGGATTCAATCGTATTGGCAAATGCCAGCTGCTGGTTATTATGTGCATGCATACCGATGTATTTGCCATACTTCTCTCCGATCTCCAGATACTGGTCGGAAATCTTACGGATCTGCTCTGGGAATAAAGAGCCGTAGCTGTCTACGATATAAATGCCATCTACACAGCTCTTTCCAAGCATCTCTAATGCAGCGGTAATATCTGATTCCTTAGCATTGGAGATCGCCATAATATTACATGTCGTCTCATAACCCTTGCGATGTGCATCTTCGATCATATCGATCGCAGCAGGCATCGTATTCACATAGGTAGCAACACGCACCAGATCTACCGGGCTGTCCGCTCTGTCATGAATATCCTGTTTATAATTACATCTTCCGACATCCGCCATAATGGATATCTTCAGAGCCGTATCATTCTCTCCTACGATGGCACGGATATCATCATCGTTACAGAACTTCCATTTACCGAATTTATCAACATCGAACATTTCCTTGTCCGCTCTATATCCAAACTCCATATAATCAACGCCTGCCTTCACATTCGTTTCATAAAGTGCTTTGATAAAGGCATCGTCAAAATAAAAATCGTTTACAAGACCTCCATCACGAATTGTTGCATCCAGAACCTTAATGTCCGGACGAAAAGATAATAAATCTCCCTTTTGTGGCATAATTCTCCTCATTTCTGCACACGCTTCTCCCCGGCACAGCCTCTGTAAAGTAATCGTGTCATGAACCTGTCCACGCATCACTTAATGCATACTGTCTGTGCCAAATCTGTATCAGGTGTGCGCCGATACAAACGTGCTCATTGTACTGCTTTTCGTTATCTTTACCTTAAAAGAGGACTGTGAAATCACAGTCCCCGATGCAAGCACCCAAAATGCCGGTTCCTGAATTTTGAGTCCTAGCGTATGCTAGGTGGGCAACCGCACATGTACATCTGCCTTCCTCTGACTGGGAGGCTTGGCATCAAATACATAAATATAGGAATCCCTTTTAAGAAGTGTAGGTTCAAAATATCAAGAGTATCGAACACCCCAGGCATCTCTTACTATATCTAGTATACTCATTTTCTGTCTAAAATACAACAGGCTTTCTAATATTTTTTGACTTCCCGCTGCTTTTTATAAACACTCCTAATACTCCTTACGATGTATATTCCAGGGCATCCTCGATGGAGCAGGAAGTAAACGTAAAATAAAATGTCGTTCCCTCTCCCACATGGCTTTCCACCCGGATATCTCCTCCATGCCGCAGAGCGATCTGCTTTGCGATCATGAGTCCCAGTCCGGTGCCCTTCTCATTCTGCTTGAGCTTGGATTTATAAAATTTCTCGAAGATAAACGGCAGCTCTTCCTCCGGTATCCCCACACCGTGATCCCGGATCTCGATCTGTATCTTTGCTGATCCGTTTGATTCTGATGCTTCTGACGTTCTCTCTGTCCTGTGTTCCTGCTCACCGGATATCTTCCCAGCCTCCGGCATCCTGCGAATGGCAAACTCCACAGCACCGCCCGGCTCTGAAAACTTCACTGCATTATCTGCAATGACCAGAAACATCTGCCGCAGCCGGTCATAGTCCCCCAGCATCAGACAGGGATCCTCTTCCGGAAAATCACTGTGGATCTGAATATCTTTCTCCTGGCCAATCATACGCGTGCTTCGTACCACATCCTCAAAGATCTGGATCAGGCTGACCGGCTCTTTTTCTATCTGAAATTCCGGATTCTGCATCTTAGACAGGATAAACAGGTCACCAACCAGACGTTCCATGCCCTGACACTCCTGCACAATACGCTGGTAATACTCCTGCACCGTCTCTTCTTTGGTCACAACTCCGTCTGCCAGCGTCTCCGAATATCCACGGATCACTGTGATCGGTGTTCTGAGCTCATGGGACACATTGGCAAAAAAATCCTGCCGCAGATGATCCAGACTGGCACGTTCCTCCTGAATCTTTCGCAGCCGCTCTGCCAACCGGTCCAGCGCAACCTCCAGCCTGCCAAGCTGGCTCTCCTGATGCACCACTTCGATCCGGCTGTAATCGCCACTCTCCATGCGCATAATATCCCGGTCGATCTGCGCCAGCGGAAGAGACAGATATCTCGAAAATCCCAGCGCAACAATATAGGAAATAAGGACTGCCAGCAATGCACTGATCGTGATCAGATACTTGCCTTCACGCACACCCATCCTCTGCTTATCCAGCATAGATACCAGCATGACCACACCACATACCTCTCGCGTATCCTGTGTATAAATCGGTGTCGCAACCCGCAGGATCACCATGCCATAAGTATGGTCAAAGCTGGAGCTGTGTGCCACCTCTCCGTCAAACGCCTGATCCAGCACCTGCAGCATTTCCTGTGGCAGGCTGGTGATCTCTGCATTGGTATATTCTTCCTCCAGCGGATGATCGGCACCCTTCTTTGTCACGATCCAGACATCTGTCTGCTCTGCTTTCTCCAGTTCATCCAGATAGGTCGTATATTTTCCAAACTGTCCCTTTTTCCCACCCTCTGCCAGCTTTGACACCCGGCGTGCAATGATCCGGCTCTGCTGTGTCAGCGTATCGGTGTAAGAATTCAGATAGTTTTTTTGATACAGCTGTAGAAAAATAATCCCGATCAACGCAGCTGCCAGTACCAGGAT
>CAUCOL010000012.1 GCA_958444395.1 uncultured Lachnospiraceae bacterium | reverse complement strand
GATCGGCAGAAACAATCATCAGATACGTATTCTGTTCTACACAGATCTTAAAGATCTTCTGCATCTTCTGATAGAAACCACGACGGTTCAACAGACCGGTCAGAGGATCATGCACATATTTATTCTCCAGATTCTGGATGATCGTGTGCTGCCGCAGATGCGACTTGGTGATCTCCAGAACCGTACTCACATTCATAAAGAACTGATAGCAGTGGCGGAAATTCGGAATCGTCCGGTCACTGGCAATCGCAGCATAACCGATCGTATGCTCATGGTTATGCAGGGGAACAAAGAAAATGTTGCTTGCGGTTTCCAGTATATTTTCTAAATGTGGAAGGAGATCCTTTGTTTCAAAATCGATCAAACCCTGCCATTCGCCATTCTGGTTACAAAGCATCAGATCCATTCGGGAAGAGTAACCGGTTCGTTTCAGAGTAGTATCCTCCAAAATATCGGAGAATTCTTCTTCGGTCAGAAAGTCATCCACGATACAGAGCCAAAAGCCCTGTGTACAAAACTCAGCAGCATATGTCTTGACACTTTCAAATACCTCAGGAAAAGAGTTCTTGTCAGACAGATCTTCGATCATACGGATCTGCTTCTGGTTGAACAGCTTCGTCCGTTCGATATCTTCAAACAGATCACGCATCAGAAGATTTGGAAAATGCTTTGACTCCGCTACACAGCCGCAGGAACCGCCGTAAATGATCTGGGCATTGATCCAGATGTCATCATTTGGTGTGTTTCCGTCAAATACATCAGCCAGGGCATCGTAGGCACTGCGGACTGCTGCGTCGATATCGTACTTTGCCGTCGTAATGGATGGGGTATGTTGTCGTGCCTCTCGCAGACCATCGATACCGGTAACAGCCACATCCTCCGGTACACGGTATCCGGCGTCTACCAGACGATTCGCCACGGTGATTGCCATCAGGTCATTTGCGCAGATAATAGCTTCCGGGAAGGGAAGATCACTGGTCAGAAAATCATCCATTACCTTTTCCGTCGGTACACCCCAGAAGTCACCATAACCGATGCGTTCCTCTTCGACAGGGATATGATACTCTGCCATTACCTTGCGGAAGATCTCCAGACGACGCTCGGAATATTCATTGCCGCGGACACCGGCGACGAAGTTAAAGCAATGCAGGTGATGCTTCTCGATCATATGCTTGATAATCGTGGTCAGTGCATCATCATAGTTAAAATTAATATTAATACATCCGTCCAGAAAACGGTCAATGGACACAACCGGCTTTCCCTTCTGAATGGCATGATCCGCAATATCCTGTGCGATCTCGCGTGATTTGATCGCCTGTGCCAGGATAACGACACCATCGATCTTGTCGTAGTTCACCAGTTGGAATATGTTCTTTTCACCGTCATCATGTGCTTCATGAAAATACTGTGCACTAAATGAATAAAAATAGAGTATTTTGAAATTATATTCAAAAGCACATTTGTTCAGAGACTGCAAAAAAGAATCATTGTATTCTTCGTTGATGTCTGCAACAAATACTGCGATGGTTCGATAAATAGCTTTTGACAAGTATGCCCCCTCCTTTGTCTTGCTTGCATTAGTTTCATTATAGTAAAAATATGGTGCAACTTCAAGTGTTTTTACGAAAATGGTTAAGTTTTCAAAATGAAATCGAACATATGTACTTGAAAATGCGCAGGGGAAATGGTATGATGAGTCATAGAAAATGGAGCGGCAGCTCCGGATAGTAATGAGAGTATAAAAATGGAGGCAGAACATGGGAAAACATGAAGAAGCTAAGAAATATATCCGTATCCGTAATGCAGCGGAGCATAATTTAAAAGGGATTGATATAGATATTCCAAGAGATTCCTTTGTTGTACTGACGGGATTGAGCGGTTCCGGCAAGTCATCACTGGCATTTGACACGATCTATGCAGAGGGACAGAGAAGATATATGGAGTCATTATCCTCCTATGCGAGACAGTTTCTGGGACAGATGGAGAAGCCAAATGTCGAGTCGATCGAAGGTCTTCCGCCGGCGATCTCGATCGATCAGAAGTCTACGAACCGGAATCCACGTTCCACGGTAGGAACGGTTACAGAGATTTACGATTATTTCCGTCTGCTCTATGCTCGTGTCGGGATCCCGCATTGTCCGAAGTGTGGCAAGGAGATTCACAGACAGACGGTGGATCAGATGGCAGATGATATTCTGCGTATGCCGGAGGGGACAAGGATCCAGTTGCTGGCACCGGTTGTAAGAGGGCGTAAGGGACAGCATGTAAAGGTGTTTGAGTCCGCCCGCAAGAGCGGTTATGTACGTGTGGTGGTCGATGGACATCTGTATGACCTGTCTGAGGAGATCAACCTGGAGAAGAACAAAAAGCATACGATCGAGATCATGGTAGACCGTCTGATCGTCCGGGAGGGGATCGAGAAGCGTCTGACAGACTCCATCGAGAATGTATTGAAGCTGTCGGATGGTCTGATGACGGTGGATATACCGGGAGGCGAGCGGATCAATTTCAGCCAGAGTTTTTCGTGTCCGGACTGCGGGATCAGCATTGAAGAGCTGGAGCCGAGGACCTTTTCCTTTAATAATCCGTTTGGTGCCTGCCCGGTCTGCCACGGTATTGGATATAAGATGGAATTTGATGAAGAACTGATGATTCCGGATCCATCGGTCAGCCTGGCAGATGGAGCCCTGGCTGTGATGGGATGGCAGTCTGCGACGGATCCGTCCAGTTATTGCCGCTGCGTATTGGAAGCACTGGCGAAGGCATATGACTTTGATCTGCATACACCATATCAGGATCTTCCGGAGCAGATCCGACATATTATCATGCATGGGACTGATGGACGTGTCGTAAAGGTATATTATAAAGGACAGAGGGGATCCGGGGTATATGATGTTGCCTTTGAAGGAGTGATCCGAAACGTACAGAGACGATATCGGGAGACCGGCTCAGATACGATGAAGAAGGAATATGAGACATTTATGCGTATCACACCTTGTAAAGAATGCGGCGGACACCGCCTGAAGCCGGAGGCACTGGCTGTTACGGTAGGTGACAAGAATATCGCAGAGGTGACACGGATGTCGATCGGAGAGCTGCTTGCCTTTATGAATGGACTGTCTCTGACCAGACAGCAACTGGCGATTGGAAAACTGGTTCTGAAGGAGATTCATAACCGTCTGCAGTTTTTGAGGGATGTTGGTCTGGACTACCTGACCTTAGCGAGAGCGACAGGCTCACTGTCCGGCGGAGAGGCGCAGCGTATCCGTCTGGCGACACAGATTGGATCCGGTCTGGTCGGTGTGGCATATATTCTGGATGAGCCGAGTATCGGACTGCATCAGAGGGATAATGATAAGCTGATCCAGACATTGATCAAGTTAAAGGATTTGGGAAATACACTGATCGTCGTTGAGCATGATGAAGATACGATGTATGCGGCAGATTATATCGTGGATATCGGTCCGGGAGCGGGTGCACACGGCGGAGAAGTCGTTGCCAAAGGAACGGTACAGGATATCATGAAGAATAAAAAATCGATCACCGGTGCGTATTTAAGCGGACGTCTGCAGATCCCGGTGCCGGAAGTACGGCGTGAACCGACTGGATGGATCAAGGTGCGTGGTGCCAGAGAGAATAACTTAAAGAATATCGATGTATCCTTTCCGCTGGGGATCATGACCTGCGTGACAGGTGTTTCCGGCTCCGGCAACAGCTCGCTGGTCAATGAGATCCTGTATAAAGCACTGGCAAAGAATCTGAACCGGGCACGTTGTATACCGGGTGCGCATGATGGGATTGACGGCATGGAGCAGCTGGACAAGGTGATCAATATAGATCAGTCACCGATCGGCCGTACGCCACGTTCCAATCCGGCGACGTATACAGGGGTATTTGATATGATCCGTGACCTGTTTGCTGCGACACCGGACGCTAAGGCAAAGGGCTATAAGAAGGGGCGTTTCAGCTTCAATGTAAAGGGGGGACGCTGTGAGGCGTGCAGTGGTGATGGTATCCTGAAGATCGAGATGAATTTCCTGCCGGATATTTATGTTCCGTGCGAGGTCTGCAACGGAAAGCGTTATAACCGTGAGACACTGGAAGTAAAATACAAGGGCAAGAGCATTTATGATGTGCTGGATATGACGGTAGAAGAAGCGTTGGATTTCTTTGCGCCGATTCCTTCGATACGACGTAAGATTGAGGCATTAAATGATGTTGGTTTGTCTTATATCAAGCTGGGGCAGCCTTCGACGACCTTATCCGGCGGAGAGGCACAGCGTATCAAGCTGGCTACAGAGTTGAGCCGCCGCAGTACCGGAAAGACAATCTATGTGCTGGATGAGCCGACGACGGGGCTTCATTTTGCAGATGTGCATAAATTAGTCGAGATCTTACGCCGGCTGTCGGATGGTGGTAACACGGTGATCGTGATCGAACACAATCTGGATGTGATCAAAACGGCAGATTATATCATTGATATCGGACCGGAAGGCGGTGATCGTGGCGGCACGGTGCTGACGCAGGGAACGCCGGAAGAAGTGGCAAAGGTGAAGGAGTCTTATACAGGACATTATGTCGATAAAATGTTACAGCGCGATCGGCAGAGACAGAAAGAGCAGATCTGATCGGGAAGATAAAGGGGGAACTGTTTGTGCTGCAGGCGTCACAGATCAGCTTTGATCGCACGCAAAATCTGATGTTTTGCGCGCGATTCCCTCGACGCAAAGCGTCTGCGGAATGGAGAATACTATGAAAAAAGGAGCTTTTTTTGCGATGCTGGCGAGAATGAAATACATCAACCGATGGGCGCTGATGCGAAATTCGCGGGAGGAAAATATCAGTGAGCATTCATTGGAAGTGGCGATGCTGGCACATGCACTGGCAGTACTGGGAGTACAGCGGCTGGGGAGGACGTATCAGCCGGAACGGATCGCCATGATGGGGATGTATCATGACTGCACAGAGATTATTACAGGAGATATGCCGACTCCGATCAAGTATGAGAATCCACAGATTCAGACTGCCTATAAGCAGATAGAGCGAGAGGCAGCGTATCGTCTGCTTCGGATGTTACCGGATGATCTGCGCACGGTGTACGAGCCGTATCTGGTCGAAAAGGAGCAGGATCGTGAGGCGTGGAGGCTGGTGAAAGCAGCGGACAAGCTCTCTGCCCTGATCAAATGCATGGAAGAGGAAAAGGCAGGCAATAAGGAGTTTCGCAGTGCGCGCAGTACGATAGAACAGGCAATCAGTCAGATGGAGTGTGAAGAACTGACGTTGTTCTGCCGGGAGTTTCTGCCAAACTATGAAGCGACATTGGATGAACTGCAGAAGGAATGCTGAACGGGAGAAAGGCATCAGACAGAATCTGCCGGATATTAGGAAGAAAACCTGCAGAAGCCGCCCGGAGAAAGTTGCACGGCGACTTGCGTGAATGACGGGTATGTGCTAACATTAGAAGATACTGGTACAGTCTGTAAAATGGGACGTCTGTCAGAGAAAACGGGCGGTGTATCAGATGCAGCGACAGAAGTGAGGTGACCTGCTTGGAAGAAGAATATAGTAATGACAGTGCATACGGCGATTTTGCATTCGTATACGACTGCTTCATGGATAATATTCCATATGAGGAGTGGGGACGCTATCTGAAGGGACTGCTGGATGACTGTGGGATCACAGAAGGTGTACTGGTAGATCTTGGCTGCGGAACAGGTACCATGACGCTGCAGATGCAGCAGTATGGCTTCGATATGATCGGTGTGGATCTGTCGGAAGAAATGCTGGAAGTAGCACGGGATAAGTGTCCATCCGATGTACTGTTAGTCAGACAGGATATGCGGCAGCTGGAGTTGTATGGTCTGGCAGATGCGATGTACTGTGTCTGTGATGGTATGAACTACATGCTGGAAGAGGAAGATTTATACCGGGTTTTTACCGGAGTAAAGAAGTATCTGACTCCGGAAGGTGTCTTTATCTTTGATCTGAAGACGAAACACTTTTACGAAGAAACATTGGGTGATACGGTGATCGCAGAGAACCGTGAGGATGCCAGTTTTATATGGGAGAATATATTTCATCCGGAGAATAATCTGAATGAATATCTTTTGACAATCTATCAGCTGGCAGATGAAGAACAGGATCTGTTTGCACGAAGTGAAGAACTGCATTATCAGAAAGCCTACGAGACAGAACAGGTTATAGAGCAGATGAACCGGGCAGGATTAGAGCCTGTGGCTGTATATGATGCATTTACAAGAGAACCGGCGGGACCGGACAGTGACAGAGTATATCTGATCGCAAAACGAATAGATGGAGGAAAGTAATGGATAAGGATTATATTGTCAGAGCAACGGCAGCGGATCATCAGCTGCGCGTGTTTGCCGCGACGACGAAAAATATAGTAGAAAGAGCTAGACAGATCCATAATACCAGTCCGGTAGCGACTGCCGCACTGGGACGACTGTTGACGGCAGGCAGTATGATGGGCTGCATGATGAAGGGAGAAAAGGATATTCTGACTCTGCAGATTGAGTGTGGTGGTCCGATTGGTGGCGTTACCGTCACAGCGGATGCACAGGCAAGAGTCAAAGGATATGTTAAGAATCCGGGGGTGATGCTCCCGCCAAATGCCAAAGGCAAGTTGGATGTTTCCGGTGCGATCGGACCAGGTTTTCTGAATGTGATCCGTGATATCGGCATGAAAGAGCCATATAACGGGCAGACGCATCTGGTATCCGGAGAGATTGCAGAGGATCTGACATATTATTATGCAACATCAGAGCAGGTTCCGTCATCTGTTGGACTGGGTGTGCTGATGGATCATGATAACCATGTGCGCCAGGCGGGCGGATTTATTATTCAGGTTATGCCGTTTGCAGAGGAGACGGTGATCGACAAGCTGGAAAAAAGACTGGGTGAGATTGATTCTGTTACGGGAATGTTAGATAAAGGGATGCTTCCGGAGGATATTTTAGAGTATCTGATGGAGGGACTTGGTACAGAGATTCTTGATACGATCCCAACGGAGTATTACTGCAACTGCTCCAAAGAACGTGTATCAAAAGCGATTGCCAGCATAGGGCGAAAAGATCTGCAGGAGATGATCGATGACGGAGAGCCGATCGAGGTGAACTGCCAGTTCTGCAATGCGCATTATGTATTTGATACACAGGATCTGAAGGAAATGCTGAAGAATGGTTGAGAAAGACGAAAGTCACTGAGGAGGAAGCGGTATAAGGCATGAAGAAGAGAATCGGAGGAGAAATCGGTGCACTGGTGATCATCCTGTGTACATTCATTATCTGGCAGATCGCCCAGATAGGAGACATGACATATGCCACAGCTGTTGGTACAGTAACGGTCAGCGGCAGTCTGAATGTCCGGAAAGGTCCGGGCAAGAAGTATGCCTTTTTGAAGTCCGGCAGCAACCGGATTGCGCTGGAGGATGGAACGAAGGTTACGATTCTTGCACAGAATAAAAAATGGTACAAGATACGTTTTCGCCATGCCGGCAAAAAGGTCAGCGGCTATGTATATGCCAAATATCTTTCGGTTCTCAGTGGAGATGTATGCACCCATATATCCGGTATCGTGTCACCGAGCGGTGTGATCGTGCGCACCCGTGCGATCAAAAACGGCTGTGTCATGAAGAAAAACGGCACAAATGTGAAGCTGGCACGGAAGAAGAAAGTACAGATCTTGTCTGAGACGATGGTAGCCAGTGTAAAATATTATCAGGTATCTTTTACTTATAATAAAGAGCGGCTGACGGGCTATATTCCGGCAAAATCTGTCGTGACGGATTTTTCAAGCTCTATTCCGGGGATTATTACAACTTCCGGTCAGGTGACTCTGAAGAAAACAGCCGGAAAAACAGTACCGGTACAGATCAAAGGACAGGCGATCGCCATGATGGATGGAACGCAGGTTATGCTGACCGGAGAGAAGACTGTGTCCGGCGTGAAGTATTTTAGTGTAGATGTAGAAGTAAATGCGAAGACATATCATGGCTATGTAGCAGCAAATCTGGTACGTTTCCAGCAGGTGAAGGTGGAAGCAGCTGAGACACCGAAGCCGACAGAGATGCCGGATGAGACACCGGGACCAAAGACAACACCGTGGACAAGACCGACGGTACCACCGGGAGAGAGTGATACGAAGTCCGATACAAGTTCAAATGACGTATCAACTTTGTCGGATAAACAGTTCAAGAAGCTGTTAGTAAAAGAAGGATTCCCAAGCAGCTATATCACACAGCTGATGAAGCTGCATGCAAAATATCCGAAGTGGCAGTTTAAGGCATATCAGACCGGACTGGACTGGGCAGATGCGATCGCAAATGAAAGCAAGGTAGGCTATAACCTGATCAGTAACAGCAAGTCGAAGGAATGGAAATCAACGGAGGCAGGTGCATACGATGCTGAGAATGATCGTTTCATTCCATTTGATGGCTCTACTTGGGTCACTGCTTCCGAAAAAGCGGTAAAATACTACATGGATCCTAGAAACTTTATGGATGAAAAGGGTATCTTCCAGTTTGAAAGCCTGGAATACCAGAGTGGTTCTCAGACACAGAAGGGTGTTGAGAATGTTCTCAAGAATACACCGATGTACCAAAAGTCGTACACCTACACAGACGATAACGGAGTAGGACAGACGATTACATATTCCAAGACCTTTATGGATGCCGCAAAAGAGTCCGGTGTCAATCCGTACCATCTGGCATCCCGTGTAAAACAGGAGGTTGTAACAGGACCAAACAGTATGAGTTCGTCGGTATCCGGTACAGTATCCGGTTATGCCGGTATCTATAACTTCTACAATATAGGAGCCGGAAACAGTACGGCAGCCGGCGGTGCTGTTGCAAGCGGACTGGCATGGGCAAGCAAAGACACGACCTATTGTCGTCCGTGGAATACGATCTATAAAGCGATCGTGGGAGGAGCACGGTATATTGGTGGCAATTACATTAATGTAGGTCAGAATACGCTGTATCTGCAGAAGTTTAATGTTACATCAAGCAATACATACAACCATCAGTATATGGCGAACATAGAGGCACCGAACAGTGAAGGAATCAAGACGGCATCTGCATATGGATCAGAAGTGACTTCCATGAAGCTGGTATTCTCTATTCCGGTCTACAAGGGCATGCCGGCATCGGCAAGCCCGGTACCAACTGCAGTGGTCGATACCAACAACTATCTGAAAGCTTTATCAGTAAAAGGACACGCCTTTACCAATGCATTCCAGCAGGGAGACGATGGCAGCAGAACCTATATGCTGACAGTTGAAAATAATGTGAAAAAGGTTAAAATTACCGCATCACAGGTCAGTGCCGCAGCAAAGGTTACGGGAACCGGTACCAAAAAATTAAAAGTCGGAACCAGGACATATACGG
The DNA here is from genome assembly GCA_958444395.1 of uncultured Lachnospiraceae bacterium. Taxonomy (GTDB): domain Bacteria; phylum Bacillota; class Clostridia; order Lachnospirales; family Lachnospiraceae; genus Jutongia. The sequence goes on along the minus strand of CAUCOL010000012.1, from coordinate 4,245 downwards.
TCAAGGTGACAGCGCAAAGCGGAAAAGTGCGAAAGTACAAGATAAAGATCACACGAAAGTCAGCGGTCAAGGTTAAGAAAACTGCCGCCAGATAAGAGGGATTAGGCGATGAAAGAGAGAATAGGCCGGGTTGCTTTTCTATTGCTGGCGTTATGTGGGATATGGGGAGGCGGCTCACGGACGGTACAGGCTGCCGGAGCCGGGGTGGCGATTCAGACAGAATCCGTCACACAGGCAGTGGGAGATGTATTCTATGTGGTGATCACGATTTCTTCCACCGATCAGATGAATGGATTTGAAGGTTATTTTCGTTATGACCAGAGTAAGATCAAATATATTACCGGCGGAGGTGTTTCCAGCGGCAATGATGATGTATTCTTTATATCTGATACCGGAAGAGAAGAAGGGACTGCAAGATTAAAGTATTCGATTAAGTTCAAAGCCCGGAAGCCGGGCTATGTGACCATTGAACTACAGGAACCATATCGTGTCTATCTGGCAGAGGATTCCAGCAGGATGTCCGTAGCTTCCAGTGCATTGACAATGCATATAGTAAAAAAGGGCACAGAAAAGAAACAAACGCCGGAGCCGGCAGAAGAAGGAAAGGATCAGCCGGCAGATGTACAGGCGTCACCGGTGCTTCCTGATCCCACAGATGGAATGACAGCGGCACCGACAGAGGAAGCGTCAGACAGTGTGACGAAAGAGGCATTTTCTGATGCGGATAATGGCCAGCCGACATTCCTGCCGGAGGAAACAGATGGCAGGGAGAATGCGGTGGCGGATGAAAGTTTACAAAAAGATAATGGGCTTTCTGCAACAACTTGTGTTATAGTGATTATACTTTCTTTTATAGGACTGTGTATTCTGATCTACCGGCTCTGCAGACCGACGGATCACTATTATGAAGACGAGGAAGAAGAAAGCACGGATGAAATGGATGCCGGTGAAAAAAGAATCCGGGATACAGAAAATGAGCCGGAGTCCTGGTCAGAAGAAGCTGCCGGAGAGACAATGGAAGAAATAGAGAAACGATTGGAAGAAAAACGTCGGAAGTACGAATCCTGACCGGACAAATAAATATAATAGACCGAGCATTGCCGGGGGGAGAAGAAATGCAATGCAGAAATGAGGATGACACAATGCGAAATCGTTTTACCAATAGTGCACAGAGAGTGTTGGATGATGCAAAAAATATTGCCAAAATGATGGGGCAGAATTATGTAGGAACCGAACATTTACTGGTATCCCTGATCAAGAATCCGGGACTGGCATCAGAAGTATTAAAAGAAAACGGAGTGGAAGAAGAAAAGATTCTTGAGCTGATGAATGAAATGCTCGCACCGGGAAACTCTGTTTTATTAAAGGAAAAGGAAGACTTCACCCCAAGAGCACAGAAGATCATTGAGGCGAGTCTGACCGATGCAGGACGTTTTGGGGCTTCCCAGGCAGGCACAGAACATCTGCTGGCTGCGATTCTTCGGGAGTCTGACAGCATTGCCGTACGTCTGTTGAATACAAAGGGTATCAATGTACAGAAACTGTATCTGGACGTGATGACAGCTGCCGGCCAGGATATGAACAATGCCAAAAATGAATACATGATGCAGAAAAATAAAAAGAACAAGTCTACGACGCCGATTTTGGATCAGTATAGCCGGGATATGACGGTGCTTGCGAAGGAAGGAAAGCTGGATCCGGTGATCGGAAGAGAGCGAGAGATTCACCGGATCGTACAGATCCTCAGCAGGAGAACGAAGAATAATCCATGCCTGATCGGTGAGCCGGGTGTCGGTAAGACAGCTGTAGTAGAAGGGCTGGCACAGAAAATCGTTGCAGAGGATATTCCGGAGAATCTGCAGGATAAGCGTGTGCTGACATTGGATCTGTCCGGTATGGTAGCGGGATCTAAGTATCGTGGTGAGTTTGAGGAACGTATCAAGCGTGCCTTAAAAGAAGTGCGTCAGTGTGGAAATATCCTGCTGTTTATTGATGAGATCCATACGATCATCGGGGCAGGCGGAGCAGAAGGTGCAATTGATGCGGCGAATATCCTAAAACCATCGCTGGCGCGTGGGGAGATACAGATCATCGGCGCCACGACCAGAGAAGAATATCGTAAATACATTGAGAAAGATGCAGCACTGGAAAGACGATTCCAGTCGGTTGTAGTGGAAGAACCGTCAGAGGAAGAGACGATTGGCATCCTGAAAGGGCTGGCACCGAGATATGAGGAGCATCACCATGTGACGATCACGCAGGCGGCGATCCTGGCAGCGGTGAAGATGTCAGCCCGTTATATCAATGATCGTTTTCTGCCGGATAAAGCCATCGATCTGATCGATGAAGCAGCGGCACGAACCAGTCTGAGTCTGTATGTTCCATCGCCGGAGCTGCGTCAGATGGAGGAGGAACTGATCCGGCTTGAGAAAGAAAAAGAAGAGTCGATCCGTTCTGAGAATTATGCGAAAGCGGCAGAATGCAAGAGAAGTCAGGAAGCGGTACGTACGCAGATCGAACAGAAGAAGACAGCTGTAGAAAAGAGTAAAGAAGCACAGCGGCTACAGGTAACAGAAAATGATGTGGCAGCGGTGATCGCCGATTGGACGAAGATACCGGTGCAGAAGCTGCAGGAAGAAGAGATGGAACGCTTAAAGCATCTGGAAGAGATCCTGCATGAGCGTGTGATAGGTCAGGACGAAGCGGTAACTGCTGTATCTAAGGCAATACGACGTGGCAGGGTCGGTTTGAAGGATCCGAACCGTCCGATCGGTTCCTTTCTGTTCTTAGGACCGACCGGTGTGGGAAAGACCGAATTGTCCAAGACCCTGGCAGAAGCTGTTTTTGGCAGGGAAAATGAAATTATACGTGTGGACATGTCTGAATATATGGAGAAGCACAGCGTGTCTAAGATGATCGGTTCGCCTCCGGGATATGTGGGATATGAGGACGGAGGACAGCTGAGCGAGAAAGTCAGACGCCATCCATATTCCGTGATCCTGTTTGATGAGATCGAAAAAGCACATGCCGATGTTTTTAATATCCTGCTGCAGATTCTGGAAGATGGTCATGTAACCGATGCACAGGGAAGAAAGGTCAGCTTCAAAAATACGATCATTATCATGACCTCCAATGCGGGGGCTCAGCGGATCGTAGAACCGAAGCATCTGGGATTTGGTGTCAAAGAGGACGCCGAAGAAGACTACAAGAAGATGAAAGAGAACGTCATGGAAGAGGTAAAGAAGATCTTCAAGCCGGAGTTTATCAACCGAATTGATGAGATTCTTGTATTCCATATGCTGACACAGGAGAATATCCAGGATATCGTACGGATCCTTTTAAAGAATCTGGATAAACGGACACAGGCACAGATGAGCATTTCACTGGATGTCTCCGATGCGGCAGTCATCCAGCTGGCAAAGAGTGGATTTGATAAAAACTATGGTGCCAGACCGGTACGAAGAGCGATTCAGACCCAGATAGAAGATGAACTGGCAGAACGTGTTCTGGACGGAACGATTCAGGCCGGCGATACAGTCAGGATTGACTGCGAAGAGGAAAAGATTACATTTCAGAAAGCGTAAATGGATCGTATAAATCTGACAGTATTTCTGTCAAATTATGTAGAAAATAAAGTAGATTTATGATAAGATAAATCTAACGTAAGAATCAAAGATGTTTTTAAAATATGTAACTGTTCGTAAGGGGTCTGAATGGTTATGAAATATTTAAAATACAGGAGGAAGAAAACAATGGCAGTAATCAACGAACTGATCCGTAAAGAGGCTGATGGTACACTGAGTTTTGGTAACTTTGAACTGGATGCAAAGAAGAAACTATCTGACTTTGAGTACGAGGGAGATCTGTACAAGATCAAGACATTTAAAGAGATCACAAAGTTAGAGAAGAACGGTTTATTCGTATACGAATCAGTACCGGGAACAGTAGTAACCAATATGCACATGGATGAAAATGAAATCTGCTTTAACATAGAAGGATGGGAAGATTCATCTATTACTTTAGAGTTAGAGCCGGAGCAGGAATATAAGGTATTTATGGATGATACCAATTTGGGAAAAATGAAAACAAACCTGGGTGGAAAACTGGTTCTGAGCATTGAGCTGAATCCGGGTCAGGTTGCCAGTGTGAAAGTGGAAAAGTTATAATCTATGGCAAGGGCAAAGAATAAAACAATATTTTTCTGTAAAGAGTGTGGATATGAATCTACGAAATGGCTGGGGCAGT
>CAUCOL010000011.1 GCA_958444395.1 uncultured Lachnospiraceae bacterium | reverse complement strand
GTGCGGCGTATTTTGCAGCAGGTCTGACACAGGGAGGCGTGAATTTTGCCGTTGGTGCAGCGATTTTTCTGGGAATGTTATCGGCATTGCCGATGGAGGCATTGCTGCGCTATGGAGTGGCGATGTTGTCGGCAGCGGTTGCGTGGGATCTGCTGCACCAGCAGAAGATGCGTATGAAGATGGGACATTGTGCACTGGTGATGTTTTTCTCACTGCTGGTGGTTTATAGCGTACAATATTATCTGGTGCCTTTTCAGGGAAAGGATCTGGTCTATGCAGTATTTGATCTGGTGCTGTTGCTGGTATTTGCAAGAGTACTGTGGGAGGGAGAGCACTTTTTATTGCATGCGGACAAAGAGCATGGCATGAACAATGAAGAAATGATCAGCGTGATTATTATCGGAGCGATGGCAGTATATGGGCTTCCGCATATTGTCCTGGCAGATATTTCTGTGGTCAATCTGGTGATCTATGTGTTCCTGCTGACGATCGGTTATCTGTATGGTGCCGGGATGGGGGCAGTAGCAGGAGCTGCCGCTGGTATTCTGCAGGTACTTCTGGGCGCGGGCAGTGACCAGATCGGATGCCTGTGTCTGGTCGGAATCTGCGCCGGAATGCTTTGCAGACAGGGAAAACTCTGGCTGTTATCGGGTGTCTGGATCGCCTGGATTGCCCTTGCGTTTTTATTGGAAGGGGCTGCCGGAACCGGTGAATGGAAAGCGTGGCTGATCGGCAGTATCTTTTTCCTCGCAATACCGGATAAGTATCTGCGCCGTTTGCGGTTTCCCTTTCGGGGAGAAGAGAATTGGTCTAATGAAAGCCTGCAAAAGAGAATGAAATATAAATTAAAGGATTTCTCAGAATCTTTTCAGAAGCTTTCAAAGGTGCTGGCGAGCCAGAGCATGGAGAAAAAGGGGATTGGGACAGAGGACATCCGGCAGCTGATGCAGGAAATGTCCCGGAATGTCTGCGAGCATTGTGAGAACAGGGATGCATGCATGGGACAACTGGTGCTGTCACGGACGGAAAGCCTGGGCCGACTGGCAATGGCACAGGAGGAGGGCGGTCTGGTCATGGAGCAGATGCCGATCGAGTTCGTGCAGGAGTGCCGTCATCCGGAGTATTTTCTGATGGAGGCGAATCAGGGGTTAAAAATGGCACGGACGATCATGAGCTTTGAGAATCAGCTGGCGCAGAATCGTCAGGTGATCGCTGGGCAGATGGAACAGGTCGGTGAATTGATGCAGGATCTGGCAGATCATTTTGGGGAATGGAAAGAAGTTCCTTCGGAGATGGGACAGGTTGTAAAGAAAGCATTGGCGCAGCAGCAGGTAGATGTGCGGAGGATTGCATTCTATGAGGATAAAGATGGACGCCGCCAGGTACATATGCTGGCGAGGACGGTGAAGGGCAGGCTGGTGACAGCCAAAGAGGCCGCAGGAGTCTTAAGTGATCTTCTGGGCAGGCCGTTTGCAGCATCACAAGAGTGCCGCAGTGTGATCCCGAGGGAAGAAGATCTGCTCATCTTTCAGGAGGATACGCCCTTTTATGCGGTGACAGGTGTCGCGCGCAGGGCGAAGGAGGGAGAAGAGGTATCGGGGGATACCTTCAGCTGCCTTTCTCTTCCGAATGGAGAGCTTTTACTGGCATTGTCGGATGGGATGGGAAGTGGTGCTTCAGCTATGGAGGAGAGCCAGACGGTGATCGAACTGCTGGAGCAGATGACAGAAGCGGGATTCTCCAAGCTGTCAGCTTTAAAGCTGATTAATTCTCTTTATACACCGGAAGCAGAGAAAACAACTTTTGCTACGGCGGATGTCGTGGTACTGGATCTGTATCAGGGGAGCTGTCAGTTTATCAAGAATGGTGCTGCGCAGACCTGGATCTGTCGTGCGGATCTGGTTGAGACGATTGAGGGACAGGCACTTCCGGTCGGTGTTGTGCGGGATGCCGAGCCGTATTTTGAGAAAACACAGATTTCTTCGGGGGATTATGTTATAATGATGACAGATGGTGTCACGGATAGTCTGCGTGGCAGACAGGAAGAAATGGAACGAAAGATTCTGGAGCATCGGATCATTAATCCGCAGGAGCTGGCAGAATATATCCTGGAGCAGGCGGTCGAGTGGTCCGGTGGCAGAGCGCAGGATGATATGAGTGTGATCGCAGCAGGGGTCTGGAAGAGGTGAGCGTGCGATGGAACCAGGCATCCGGAAGAGAAGAGGGCGTGATTGCGACAGCCGGAAGAGAAGAGGGCGTGATTGCGACAGGCATCGGAAGAAGGCAGGCGTAAGAACATAACCACCATTTGATAGAATGGACAGATAAGATGGAGACATAAGATTATGCATCAGGAAATCCTTCATAGGATAAAGAATTTTTGCAGAAACTATAATATAATAGAAAAAGGGGATAAGATCCTGGTAGGACTGTCCGGAGGGGCAGACTCCGTATTTCTTCTATATGCACTGTGTGAACTGCGGGAAGAATGGAATCTGACGATTGGCGCACTTCATGTAAATCATGGGATCCGTGGGCGGGAAGCCGAACGCGATACGCAGTTTTGCAGAGAACTGGCAGCGGGCTGGCAGCTTCCCCTGGAGGTGTATTATGAGAATATACCGGAGATAGCGAAGGAACACGGCTGGTCTGAGGAAGAGGCAGGACGGATCATCCGTTATGAACGGATGGAGCAGTGCCGTGCGCAGCAGGGTTATGACAAGATCGCAGTCGCACATCATATGGATGACCAGGCAGAGACGGTGTTATTTCAGATGCTGCGGGGAAGCAGTCTGCGGGGGATGGGAGCGATGCATCCGGTGCGGCAGCATATAATCCGTCCGTTATTGTGTGTCCGGCGTGGTCAGATTGTGGAGCAGCTGCAGCAAAACGGGATCTGTTGGTGCGAGGATTCGACGAATCAGGAGACTGTCTATGCGAGAAATAAGATCCGTCATCAGATCCTGCCTGCATTAGAAGAGCAGGTATCCGGGCAGTCGGTAGAGCATCTGGCACAGATGACTTTTCAGATGCAGGAAGTATTTGATTATATACAGAGCGAAACGGAAAGAATAAAAAATGAGATCGTATGTTATGATGCACAGGGGATATCTGTTTCGGCAAAGGCATTTGGCAGACTGCAGGCAGCGCTGCAGAAGGAGCTGACGATGCAGTTGTTGGAGGAGGTCGCAGGATGCAGGAAGGATCTGACTGGACGGCATGTAGAGGATTTTTGTGCACTTGCACAGGGGACGACCGGAAAAAGGATCGATCTGCCATATGCGATGCAGGCAGGTAAGGACTATGATGTAGTCTGGCTGCACCGCAAAGAGAGGCAGGAGAGAATGCCTGCACACAGGATATCACAGACGAAACCGGTGATGCCGGAGGATGAAGCAGATATTAAGATATCGCAGTCAGGTACGGTTGAACCGGAGCAGAGAGCAGATATTAAGATATCGCAGTCAGATACGGTTGAGCCGGAGCAGAGAGCAGATTATGAGATGTCACAGCCAGGTACGGTCGGGGCGGGGCAGGGAGCAGATTCTCCGATGCTGCAGCCGATTCCGGTTATGCCGGATGCCTCACAGACATTTTCCTGTGAGCTGACTGCTTCGGATGGGAAAAAGATGCAGATCACACTGCAGTGGCAGCAGAAAAATCCATTCGCAGGGGCTCGGGAAATGTCCGCCGTGAAAAACAGCTGTACGAAATGGTTTGATTATGCTAGAATAGATACCATGCTTAAGTTTCGGTATCCGCAGGATGGAGATTATTTTCTGATACAGGAAGATGGGAAACGTAAGAAACTGAGCCGTTTTTTCATGGATCAAAAGATACCGGTCGGGCACAGAAAGCGGATCTGGGTGCTCGCTATGGGGCACCATATACTATGGATACCGGAGTTGAACCGCACCAGTGCCGGTTTTTACATAAACCGTGATACAAAAGCGGTATTGCACGCAACGTGTGAACACTCTGACGGATTACAGAATTTATAAGGAAGGGGAAAGAACATGAGAGAAGAAGTACATGTTATGCTTTCGGAGGAAGAAGTAGAGAAAAAGATACGTGAAATGGCAGATCAGATCAATCAGGACTATGAAGGAAAATCACTTCACCTGATCTGTATCTTAAAAGGCAGCATTTTCTTTTGCTGTGAACTGGCAAAAAGATTAACGATGCCTGTATCAATTGATTTTATGTCTGCGTCAAGCTATGGAAATGATACAAAGAGTTCAGGTACCTTGAAAATCAAGAAGGATCTGGATGAATCCATCGAGGGACTGGACTGTCTGATCGTCGAAGATATCATTGATTCTGGAAATACACTGTCTCTGACACAGAAGATGCTGGCAGAGAGAAAACCGGCGAGCTTAAAGCTCTGCACGCTGTTAGATAAACCGGCGAGAAGAGAGACAGAGGTTGACGTAGATTATACAGGATTTCAGATTCCCGATGCATTTGTCGTAGGATATGGTCTGGACTATGCACAGAGATATCGTAATCTTCCATATATTGGAGTATTAGAATTTGTAAAAGAGGATTAGTGAAGGAGATATTGCATGAGAAAACAGATGAAAACAGGAGTCGGTTTTTATATACTGATTCTGCTTATTATCGCTGTTTCTGTTTATTTTTCGGGCGTGCTCAACAGCAGCGCCGGAGCCGGATATAATATGTCTGATTTTCAGAAGGACATTCAGGATGAAAAGATCAGTTTTGTATCGATTCTGCCAAATGAAGAAGTACCGACCGGAGCTGTCGAGGTGACGCAGACGGACGGAAAGGTACAGAGTTTCTACGTGTCCGACGTAAAAGAAGTCGAAGAGAAGCTACTTGCCGATAAGGATCTGGCAGACAGCTATGAGCTGAAGGATATCCAGAAGCCATCCTGGGTATTGACGACATTGCTTCCTTACGCACTGGGCTTTGTAGCGATCTTCTTTTTGTTCTCTTTCCTGTCAGCACAGACGGCAGGGCAGGGCGGCAGCAATGCCAAGATGATGAATTTTGGCAAGAGCCGTGCCCAGAGGATTGATCCGGATGATCCCAATGCAAAGCATTTTTCGGATGTGGCAGGATTGAAGGAAGAGAAAGAAGAGCTGGAGGAGATTGTAGATTTCCTTGCAGATCCGGCGAAATATACAGCGATCGGAGCACGTATCCCGAAAGGTATTATCCTGGTGGGACCTCCGGGAACCGGTAAAACGCTGCTTGCTAAGGCGGTGGCAGGCGAGGCGGGAGTGCCATTCTTCAGTCTGTCCGGTTCGGATTTTGTAGAGATGTTTGTCGGTGTCGGCGCATCCCGTGTCCGTGATATGTTCGCAGAAGCAAAAAAGAATGCGCCATGTATTGTATTTATCGATGAGATCGATGCAGTAGCACGTAAGCGTGGTACCGGCCTGGGCGGTGGACACGATGAACGTGAGCAGACCCTGAACCAGATGCTCGTAGAGATGGATGGTTTTGGGGTAAATGAGGGTATTATCGTGATGGCAGCGACGAACCGTGTGGATATTCTGGATCCTGCGATCCTGCGTCCGGGACGTTTTGACCGCCGCGTGACCGTTGGCAGACCGGATGTCCGTGGCAGAGAAGAGATCCTGCAGGTACATGTAAAAGGAAAACCACTCAGTGATGATGTAGATCTGAAACGGATCGCACAGACAACGGTTGGATTTACCGGAGCAGATCTGGAGAATCTGATGAATGAATCAGCGATCGCCTGCGCGCGGGCAGGACGTCCCTGCATTACACAGGCGGATGTAGATAAGTCCTTTATCAAGATCGGGATCGGTGCCGAGAAGAAGAGTAAGATCATTTCTGAAAAAGATAAGAAGATCACAGCGTACCATGAGTCGGGACATGCGATCCTGTTTCATGTACTTCCGGATGTCGGACCGGTGCACATGGTATCCGTGATTCCGACCGGCAGTGGGGCAGCAGGTTATACAATGCCATTACCGGATAAGGATGAGATGTTTATGACAAAGGGACATATGCTGCAGGATATCATTGTCAGTCTGGGCGGTCGGATCGCAGAGTCTCTGATCTTTGATGATATTACGACCGGTGCTTCCCAGGATATTAAACAGGCGACCAATACAGCGCGTGATATGGTGACGAAGTATGGATTTTCAGAGAACATCGGTATGATCAATTATGCCGACGAGGATGAGGTATTCATTGGCAATGATTACGGACATACCAGCCGTGCATACAGTGAGTCGGTAGCCAAAGACATTGATATGGAAGTTAAAGGCATCGTCGATGACTGTTATCAGAAGGCAAAGGACATTCTGGAGGAGCATATGGATGTATTGCATGCGTCCGCAAAGGTTCTGATGGAGAAAGAACGTATCACCAGAGAAGAGTTTGAAAGTCTGTTTGATGACCCGGAAGTAGCAGTAAAAAAGCTGCTCGATGAGGCATCGGAAACACCGGAGACAGAAGCGTGATCCATGCATCACAATCTGTCATAAAATAGGGTCAAAACAGGTTGTTCCAAAAGAAAATAACAAAATCAGTCCTTGATTATCTAATTTTTAGAGAAAGAAAAGGACTGATTTTTTGTTTCCTGTGAAAATGCACAAAAAGTGTCAGGATTTTTATACATGTTTATGCACACTTTATTTGACCCGACTGCTATACTAACAATCGTAAACCCCAATACATTATATAGTTTTTGCTACACCCCATAAGTAACAAAAATACCTTCTCCAAAAGAGGAATCGCCATCGGAAGCGGTTCCTCTTTTACTTTTTTATTTCCATTTTTCTGCCGGTTCGTTTCTTGTATTCCAAACTGATTTGCGTTATACTAAAAGATAAGACACTGTAGCACGCGACCGAAACTGCGGTGCTGCAAGAGACAGAATGGAGTACGGAATGAAACCAGGAATTACACAAAGACAGGGAACACGCATGCGTATCCTATTGGGATGCCTGTTTCTGGTGATGGTTATATCGGGTGTCTGTGCGGTGCACGGATTTGAGGATGTATCGGACATCAGAGTGGAAATGCCAAAGATCGTCTGCGCCAAGACGATCGAAGCAATGCCGGCAGCGTCGGCAGAAAGAGAGGAGAGTGCAGCAGCGGCAGCCGTCAGTACAACGGGACAGCGGAAGTATACCGATGCAAAGTGTACGCTCTGGTATAATGGAAAGAAGCTGAATACGAAGGATTATCCGGTTCTTTGCCGGAAGGAAACGTATTTTATTGCACCGGATGCGATCCTGCAGAAGCAGGGACCGAAACTTACTTACCAGTACAGTGAGACAACGGGACGCTGCCTTTTGATTTGGCAGAATATCCGCATATCGTACCATGTGAGAGACAAGAAACTGCTTGTAAACGGAAAGAAGATTTCTCTGCCACAGCCTGTGGATCGGGTGCGTTATGCCGGCAGTAAGAATAAAACGATCGTGGTGCCGTTGGAGGCATTATTTAAGCAGCTCGGATTTACAGTACGGCAGGAGGCGGGCAGTTGGAAGCTGTCGCCAAAAGCGGTCACTTTTCAGGGGGAGACAGGTCATACTTCCTATTTTGGCACAAGAGCTTCCTATACCAAACAGCAGTATAAAGCGTGGAATGCTTTTTCGGTATCGCAGTATCAGAAAGCACTGGACGCGACAAAGGATCCGAGTCGGGGATTTCAGTATCTTCGACTGGATCGTTACAGAGAGGTAGACGAGCAGAAGTTTATTTCGCTGTATCATTTTCTGATCCAGGATTATTGTAAAGAAAATAAACTGAATTACAAAAAGAGTGTTTTATACGATCAGGCAAAGGCCTTATTAAAGACAGCCCGTAAGTATAATATTGATCCGGTCTTTTTCGCCTGCCAGACCTTTCAGGAGTCTGCTTACGGCACCAGTGATATGGCGACCGGTAAGACGATCAGAAAGGCGGCAAAGACGAATTTTGCTACGAAGAAGAATGGAAAACTGCAGACGCGTCTGCTGAGTAAGGCAGTCAAGGTCTATAACCTCTATGGCATCAAGGCATATGATGCAGATCCGGTTGTCGGAGGAACATCCTATGCATACCAGCAGGGCTGGACGAGTGTGGAGCGTGCGATCGACGGAGCGGCGCAGTATCTGACGGAGAATTATATTACAGCATCTTATCAGCAGAATACGGTCTTTAAGATGCGTTATAATCCAAAAAAGAAAAATGTCTGGCATCAGTATGCAACAGACGTAAATTATGCATCGGAGATTGGAAAGAGAATGTATCTGTTCAGTTCCTGCTATCGGGGGAATGAAACTTTCTTATACGATTATCCGAACTGGCAGGATTGACCCTGTCTGCAACAAATGGTATACTAATTACATATGCTGTCACGGATTCGAAGGGGATCGGTGATGAAAAAGAACGAAGAAAGGATTTTAAGATCATGGGATTATTACAGGATTGGAGAGAGTACGCATACGGCGTTGATATCAATTCAAAGGCAGGCACAGCGATCTGGGCAAAATATTTCAATGAGGAGAAGGCTGTCTATGAGCAGCTTCTGGCAAAGCCGGAGGAGGTTGTGACCGGTACTGTTAAGGAACTGGCGGAAAAATACAACATGGAGTTAAAATATTTTGTTGGTTTTCTGGATGGTATCAATGAAAGCCTGAAGACTCCAAATCCGATTGAAGAAATGACAGAGGATACAGAGGTTTCTCTGGATCTGGATCTGGAGCAGTTATATTATCATATGGTAGAGGCAAAGGCCGACTGGCTGTATGAGCTTCCTGCATGGGACAACCTTCTGACAGCGGAGCGCAGAAAGGAACTGTATCGTGAGCAGAAGAAGTCCGGTACGGTAGTGAAAGAGAAGAAGGTAGGACGTAACGATCCATGTCCTTGCGGCAGTGGCAAGAAATATAAATTCTGCTGTGGCAGAAACTAATAGAAAGCGGTAACGGTTCTGATGTCCCCTGGATCAGAGGCATGTCATCGGGATCATTACGAAAAAGGTAGGGGGTATAGCGATGAATCCGTATCAGGCATTATATGAAGAATCTCCGAATATGGTATTTTTCTTCCGGAACGATGGACAGGTTCTGGAGCATAATGCTGCAGTTTGTACGGAGTTGGGCTATGTCCGTACCGATCAAATCAATATATGTCAGGTCTTCCCGGGTCTTTTGAGCCGGGAAGATTCTGTTTTGGGACAGATGCAGCAGCTGGCACAGGGACTGACAGAGACGGTGGCATACCGGAAGAATCAGACCTGTTTTCCGGTCGAGGTCAAGTTCGTACATCTGGATGGAGAGGAACAGATTGGCTCCTGCATTGCCAAAAGTATACAGAAGCGCAGAGGTTTGACGAAAGAACTGGAGGATGCGCAGGAACGTGTCTGGCAGGTACATCAGGAACGGAGTCACCTAGTTGCCAATGTGACACACGAACTACGCACGCCGGTGAATGGCATACGCGGGCTGACGGATGCACTGGAAGAGTCCGAGCTGTCGGTGGCACAGCGGGAAGCTGTGGAGATGATCCGGCAGTGCTGTCAGAATATGACAAGGATTATTGACAATATCCTGGACTATTCCAAGCTGGATGCCGGGAAGTTTATCTTTGAGAATCGTCCGTTTTCCTTCCGGCGGATGATGGATCAGATCCTGCAGATGAATCAGCCGCTGGCAAATGAAAAGGGACTTCGGCTGTTGTGTACGATTGCGGAAGACATACCGGATCAGGTAGTGGGTGATGAGCTTCGGATCTCACAGATCATTAATAATCTTCTGTCCAATGCATTAAAATTTACGATGATAGGGCAGATCTCGATGGATGTGATCAAGACCAGGGAAGCACAGGGGCAGTTAGAGCTGTTTTTTCTGGTGGCAGATACAGGGATCGGCATCTCAAAGGAGGAGAAGGAGCGGCTCTTTAAAAGTTTTTCGCAGGTGGATGCGTCGATCTCACGCCGTTTCGGTGGTACCGGGCTGGGACTTAGCATTGTGAAAGAACTGGTTGAGGCAATGGGTGGCTCGATTAATGTAGAAAGTGAGAAGGGACGGGGAAGTACCTTTTCGTTTTCTATTCCATTGCGGCGTGAGGGCAGCGAACAGATGAAATCAGTGCTGCATCCATTGGGACAGCTGGCGGGCAGTCTGGAGGAACGCCTGCAGAAACAGCAGGTGCGCCGGAAGGTGCAGGAGGAGCAGGATATGGTGCAGCGGATGTACAGCCTGGGGACTCCGGAGAACCGCAAAGAGATTCAGGGACATTTGGAGAAGATGATTCTATGCATTGAGATGAAGAACTGGCATAAGGCAGATGCCTTTGCCGGTCAGATCAAGCAGCTGGTGGCAAAAGATTCGCAGGAGCTGAAGCGAGTGGCATTTCGCCTGCAGATGACACTGCGCAAAGAGGAATATGGACAGGCAGTGGAAGCGTATGAAGCCTTTCTGCAGGCATGGAATGATTATTTAAAGGGAGAAAGCGGGGGTGGCGATGCAGCAGACAGAGAATAAGCCAAATGTACTGGTGGTTGACGATATTGCTTCGAATCTGGTGCTGCTGGCAGAAATGATACAGAAGGCAGGCTGTATTCCGAGGCCTGTAAAGCGGGTAGAGCAGGCATGGAGGGCGATCCGGCATCGGCTGCCGCAGTTGATCCTGCTGGATATCTCCATGCCGGATATTGATGGCTTTGAGTTTTGTGCTATGCTCAAGAAAGATGTGCAGACCAGAGAGATCCCGGTAATTTTTATCTCGGCGCTGAACAGTCCGCAGGATAAGGTACGGGCATTTCAGCTGGGGGCGGTAGACTATATTTCCAAACCGTACGATCAGACAGAGCTGTCGATGCGGATCAATACGCATCTGAACAATTACCGGTTGCAGCAGAAACTGGAAAATTATAACAGCCAGCTGCATAAGCTGGTGAGTGAGCAGATTATTAAGATCGAAGAGGAGCAGCGTCATATGCTGCGTGCAATGGCGGCACTGACGATACAGCGTTTTCCCTATGCGGCGCATCACATGGAGCTGGTCGGAAGCAACAGCCGGATCCTGGCGATGGCATTGCAGTTTTCCAATGAATTTGAAAAGGATATCACCCAGGGATTTGTCGAGAATATCGGATTGGCAGCCAGACTGCATGACGTAGGAGAGATCGGACTGGAGGATGCATTACTGTGTAAAAAAGGTGCATTTACACCGCAGGAACGACAGAGGATGCAGGAGCATACTGTAACAGGGGGAAGGATGTTGGAGGAACTGTATGAGAGTGGTACGGGAAACCAAAGTGTCCGGATGGCATCGCAGATCGCATACAGTCATCATGAGCGATGGGACGGAAGCGGATATCCATATGGCTACAAAGGCAGGGCGATCCCGCTGGCAGCCCGGATCGTATCGATCGTAGATACCTTTGAGGCGATGACGGGACAACGTTGTTACCGTGAGCCGCTTAGTGTGAAAGAAGCGCTGCTACAGCTGGAGCAGCAGCGGGGAAAACAATTTGATCCAAATATACTGGATGTATTCCTGACGATACAGAATCAGATCCGGCATTAGCATTCGTATTCAGAGAAAAATAAAACCCGGAGTTTCTGATAGAAACTCCGGGTTGGTTCAGTTGGTAATACATTACAGAAGCTGCATCTGTACGTCCTTTGTAAGAACATCTGTATAGCTGAATGAGATCATCTGTGTGGTGTCATCCAGTTTGTTTTCAACTTCTACTAAGAAAATGCTTGGATAAGTTTTGGTGATTACGCCTTCAGTGACATCGATCTTATGTCTGCCACGATTGGCACGAATCTTAACTTTACTGCCGATATTGTGATCGACAGATAATCTTACTTTTCTAATATCTGACTGGCTCATTTTTCACCTATACCTTCCTGTCTACGGAATCGTTAAGAATCAACATAAGGGGGGATTGACTCGAAACAATTGTTTACACTACGATGATAGTTTAACACAAAATTCACAAAAAGTCAATTTATAGAGGGCTTAAGCACAATATGTGGATGGATAAGTGCAAGATATAACAACATTTTGTGAATGAAATGGTCGAAGGCTGTCGAAAATGTGAATAAATAGAGTCCTGTTGCCGGGAAAAGGAAAGAAAAGCAGGTGCGGGATCATCAAAATAAATTTGCAAATTCAGACGATACCTTGTATGATAATAAGAGAATTTCAGAAGAGATGGGAGCTTTTTACTGTATGAAGCATATAATGATAGATTTGGAAATGAATAAAATAGAAAAGCGGATACATGATCAGAAAAAGCTGTCAAGTGAATTGATCGAGATCGGTGCCGTCAAGATGGACGAGCATTTTGAAGTGATCGAAAAGTACCAGACGTATGTTTCACCGGATTATGGAAAGATGGATCCGTTGATCATTCAGCTGACCGGGATCACGGATGATAAGCTGGTGGGGGCACCACGGTTTGCAGAGGCGATGGATGATTTTGCGGAATGGATCGGTCCCCAGAAGGCGACCTTCTATTCCTGGAGTATGTCGGATATCCGTCAGTTTCAGAATGAATCGGACTTCAAGGGATATACAGGGAAGATTATTCGTCGTATGGAGAAGAACTGGATTGATTTTCAGAAGGAATACAGTGATCTGCTGGGGATCTCCAAGAAGATTAAGCTGAATGAAGCGGTGTCTGCCGCCGATTATGAATTTACCGGAGATCAGCATACTGCACTGGCAGATGCAGTGAATACAGCCGAGATCCTTCGTTTGTCTAAGGATAAGAAGGAGTTTGAGCGTGTCATGAAACCGGTGCTGGATCTGTTCCGGCCGGAGAAAGAGGAACCGACCCTGTTAGACATGTATCCGGAGTTTTTCGCGGCACTGCAGGGAAAAATATCAGATAAAGAATAAAAAGGATAGCAGAGCAGATAAAAATACAGCCCGCCGGAGTTACCGGTGGGCTGTGTGTGTTTTAGACAATATGGACGTTAGTGACCGTATTGGATGCTTATAGCAGTCTCTGTGGGCTGATTTTTTCAGACGACACGGATCTTAACGGTGGCTGTCTTTTTGTTATATGTTTTGACCTTGATCGTTGTAGTACCTTTTCGTAAGGCTTTGACTTTACCACTGGAGGTGACGCTGGCGATCTTTGGCTGGCTTGAGCTATATATCCGGCTGTAGCTTGCACTGCCTTTCGGCAGTTTTACCTGCAGGCGGATCGTCTTTCCTTTTTTCAGCTTTTTGGTGCCGGATGGCTTTAATGTCACTTTAGAAGGTGCTTTTTTGACGGTGACAGACAGAGTCGCCGCTGATCCGGATGCTACTACAGTGATCGTGGTACTGCCGACAGCCTGTGCTGTGATCTTTCCGGAGGAAGAGACTTTTGCGATAGACGCATTGGCACTGCTGAAGGTGACCGGTGCATCGGAAGTAACCTTTAATTTATTGGTTTCTTTCTTTCCGAGTGTGAGCTTTGTTTTTGCCAGCTTTAGTCCGGTGCTGGTGACCTGCACGGATGTAGTAGACTTTGCATTTCCAGCGGTCGAGCTGTTTGGCAGCGGAGTTGCGCTGGATGCTTTGTCGGCGAACACCTTGACGCAGACATTGTTATATCCCAGAGAGGATGTATCATACCATTTGAATTTGGCAGAGGAGGCATTGCTGTCAAAAGAGGTGTACAGATAGCTCTCTCCGGTTTTGGAATGATACTGCATCGTATAGGAAT
>CAUCOL010000010.1 GCA_958444395.1 uncultured Lachnospiraceae bacterium | reverse complement strand
GTAGTGTCCAAAGGGAAGGGCTCCGGTTTTTTGGAGCATACAGTCGCATTGAACCGTTTTCTGGAGAGTATTTATGCGAAAAGTCCGGTCAAAATCTCGATCAAGACACGTCTGGGAAAGGATGATCCGGAAGAATTCTATGCACTTTTGCGTATATTTAACCAGTATCCGGTAGAAGAACTGATCATTCATCCGCGTGTACAGGCAGATTATTATACGAATACACCGAACTGGGATCTGTATGAGGTGGCGGAGAGAGAAAGCGTAAATCCGGTCTGCTATAACGGGGATTTGTTCACGCTGGAGGATGTCCGCCGGTTCCGGAAACGGTTTGGTCAGACAGAACGGATCATGTTGGGACGGGGACTTTTGTCGCATCCACAGCTCGCAGGGGCAATACGCCGGGAACTGGCAGGAGAGCAGCAGGAGGAGCTTACAGCACAGCAGCTGCAGTATTTTATTAAGAAGCTGGAGGAGGAATACAGTCTTGTTATGTCAGGGGAGCTGCCGGTACTCTTTAAGATGAAAGAGATCTGGGGATTTTTGATTCAGAGTATCTGTGAAGGAGAATCTTATAAAAAAAAGATATATAAGTGTCAGAAACTGGCAGGATATGATAGAATAGTAGAAGAGTTGTTCTTATCAGAGCCAAAGATACAGCAGATAAGATAGTATAGAGGAAAACGCAGGAGATTTGCTGACGGTGTCACCGGATATACTATGAATACAGGAAAAAGAGATCGTGCGGTTGTGTATCGCACACAGGCAGATACCTGCGGATAACAGGATCAGAAAGGCAAAGGGGCAAAAGGTGTGAAAGAAAAGAAATGGGCACACAGAGGAGCGGGCAGATGGATCGCATTACTGTTATGTGTTGCGATGATCGCAGGCGGCTGTCAGATCCCGGCGAAGTCAACGGCGCAGGAGGAGAAGACGGCAGCGGTACAGGTGCAGGAGAAGACAGACAGAATGACAGGGAAAGGCGATGCAGCCACACCGGTGGCACAGCATGGTGCGCTATGTGTTGATGGAACGGATCTGGTAGACAGCCAGGGACAGAAATTTCAGTTAAAAGGCGTCAGTACACATGGTATTGCCTGGTTCCCGCAGTATGTAAATAAGGATGCATTTCAGACATTGCGTGATCAGTATCATGCAAATGCGATCCGTCTGGCGATGTATTGTAATGCAAATGACGGATATGGTCCGGATGTGGTTAAGAAGGTGCAGGAGGGCGTGCAGTATGCTACGGAACTCGGAATGTATGTGATCATTGACTGGCATCTGCTGACAGATGGCAATCCGAACCGCCGCAAAAAAGCAGCAACGAAATTCTTTACGAAGATGGCAAAGGCATACGCATCACAGGACAATGTTCTCTATGAGATCTGTAATGAACCGCATGGAAATGTGACCTGGAATAAGCATATTAAGCCGTATGCAAAGGCAATGTTAAAAACAATCCGGAAATACGATAAAAATGCAGTGGTGATCGTTGGAACACCGACTTGGTCACAGGATGTTGATCTGGTGGCCAAAAGCCCATTGAAGGGACAGAAAAATGTTATGTATGCATTGCATTTCTATGCAGAAACACATAAGGATGCGATCCGGAATAAACTGATCACGGCGCATAAGAAAGGACTGCCGGTCATCGTATCAGAGTTCAGTATCTGTGATGCCTCCGGAAACGGAGCATTGGACAAGGCTTCCGCAAATCAGTGGATGAAGCTTTTGAACAAATACAATATCAGCTTCTTTGCATGGAGTCTGTGCAACAAAAATGAGTCTTCTGCGCTGATTGCACCAAATTGCAATAAAACAAGCGGCTGGGAGAAATCTGATTTCTCAACTGCCGGCAAATGGTTTATCAATCAGCTGAAGTAATAAAAAATAACAGAAAAGGAGTCATTCTATGAAGAGATGGAAAAAGGGCATGGCGCTTGCGCTGGCAGTTATGATGACAGTCAGTAACACTGCTGTCAATGAACTGGCAGAAGCAACCGCTGCCGGCAAGGGTTATGCAGCTACTTTAAAAGTAGCAAAGAAGAAAGTCACTGTCAAAGAGAGAAAAACCAAAAAGATCAAATACAAAGTATCGGTCAAAGGGAAGGCAGCTACAAAGGTTACGGTCAAGGTTAAGAACAAGAAGATCGCCAGTGCCAGTGTGAAGAAGAGCATGATCGTGATCAAAGGAAAGAAAAAGGGAAGCACAGTTGTTACCGTGACGACGAAAGCATCCGGTAAGAGCGGCAGAAAGCTGCAGCAGAAGATTGCGGTCAAGGTACGCAAGAATAATACCGTTGAGACCGTGCCAAACCGTATCACAGCACCACCGACTGTCGTATTGACACCACAGCCGACCAGAGTGCCGGTCGTAACACCGACCATGACATATCCGTACCGGACACCATCCGCAACGTCTTCGGTCAAACCAAGTCAGACACCGTATGCGACCGAAACACCGGAGATCACCGAGATACCGGAGCCGACGGCTACAGCGACAGAGCAGCCGGGAGCCTATACACGTTCCCAGTGGCTGAAGCTGCTGGCAGCGAAAGTTGGTCTGGAGGCAGACTCCGCTGCGGTAGATGAGGACATATATTATTATGGCGATACCGCCGGTGAGAGCTATGGACAGCTCGCTGAGGCAGCGCATGCATATGACATTCTGCCGGAGTGTGATGCTGCCAACTATACAGATCCGGAGCAGGATATCCCCGTATTTGAAGCAGATCGTACCGTTACCAGAGAGTATGCGACATACACAGCGGTAAAGGCATTGGGATTTGTAGAGGATGAACAGAACACATTATCCTGTGATGATGCATCCAGCCTGAAATATGGCTCAGTCGATGAGATCGGTGTTGATCAGGATCTGATCGCATTGGAAGATGGAGAATTCTGTCCGCAGGAAGCGTTATCCCAGGATGATGGAGAGAAGATCCTGGAGAAAGTCGATGCAATCGAAAACTCCGCTTCTACAGCAGTCGGGGAGGCAGAAGATAAGGTTACTTACCAGTCCGGCGTGATCCAGGCAGACGAATATGGTGTAACCGATTATACGGTAGAGGATAATGGTGACGATACCTATACGATTACGGTTAAGAAAGGAAGCGGTGTCACTGCATTTGCAGCAGGCGATATCGTTGTATTTCCGGAAAACAGTGAAAACATCGTAAAGACAGCGTATCAGATCAACCGTGTGTCCGAAAAGACGGACACCTATGTATATACCTGTGAGAAGCCGGAGCTGGCAGAGGTGCTGGATGAGGTTTCTTTTGCAGGTACATTGAAAACGGATGATGGAGAGATTGAACCTGCTGAGGGCGTTACAGCAACAACAGTGCCTGCAGATACACGTACTGCCAAAGGAAAACATCTGGGGGCAGATACAGAGGTACAGGGACCGGGAACATTTGAGCTGACCTTTGCAGAAAAAGAATTGACGGATCATCTGACGGCCAGCGGATCCGTCAGTATCGCACTGCCAAGTATCCGTTGTAAGCTGGATGCGGACATCGGACTTAGAGACGGTGTACAGTTTCACGAACTGCTTTTGAGCATAAAAAATAAAGCAACGATCAATGCAGAGATTTCTGCATCTGGAGATTTATCTAGATTTGAGGACGGAAAGAAAGAAATTGGTCATAAGGATATCCCACTGGGATCCAGCGGAATGTTTGTATCCATTATCTTTTTCCTGCAGGTCAAGGCAGATGGGACATTAGGTGTCGGATATTCCCTCACTACAACACAGGGAATTCAGGTATTGAATAATCAGATTCGTCTTATTAAATCGTTTGATCCTTCTTTGGAATCTCTCAGTCTGGAAGGAGATGCGAAAGGTGGTTTGGGTCTGGGCGTTGCGTTAAATGCATTCAAATTAATGGATCTGGTGCGGTTTGATGCCTCTGCCGGCTTGGGTCTGAAAGGCTCTGTTACACCACATCCGCTGGCAGATCCTGCGATGATCTGTATTGATGGAAAGATGTATCTGTATGCAACGTTGGAGTTGAGTAAAGAAGCGGCATTAGGCAGATTTTTGTCAACTGTTCGTCATATAGAATATTCCTGGGATATATTTGATGAAGATAACAGTCCATTAAAGACCGGATTTCATGTAGAAAACACAAAATTAGTTGACAAGTGTACTTTCGGTGAGGGTAGTATTGAAGGGCTGGTATTTGATGGGAATTATAATCCGATTGCTTACGCACGTATCAGCCTTTATCAGAATGGTGTATTGATACAAAATACATATACAGACGCAGAAGGAAGATATAATACCGGAAAGCTTTCCGTTGGAGACTATCAGGTCAGAATCGCAGCATCCGGTTATGCTGCCTATGAGACAACCGAAAAGGTTGAAAAGGACACAACGACTTATGCACAAAGTCAGATTATCTTAGACCGTGGTCTGGCAGCAGGCGAGGGCAGTATCACAGGCGATATCGTCGATGCGAAGACAGGCGATCTGTTGGAAAATGTGAAGTACTACGTATATAATAACTGGAGCGTGACTACAGGAACTGCTGTCACATCCGGTAAGGTATCGGAGCGATATTCACTTAACCTGGATACCGGTAACTACACGATCCATTTTGTGAAAGACGGATATATTGATACATTTATCAATGTAGCAATCTCTGCCGATGATGAGCAGTGGAAGGATGTAGCATTATCACCGGAGCTGAAAGTGGATGATGAACTGATCCGTGTTGTGCTTACCTGGGGTGAGGTGCCGGAAGATCTCGATTCCCATATGACAGGACCTGTAGGAAATGGTGCAGGTCGTTTCCACGTATACTTCGCTAATAAGAATGCGTATTATTATGACGAGGATGATAATGAAATACCGGTTGCAGACCTAGATGTCGATGATACGTCCAGCTATGGTCCGGAGACGGTTACATTACGCCAGACCAGTACCGATGATACCTACAGCTACTATGTCCATGATTACACAAATCGAAGCGCAGATGACAGCGATGCGCTTTCCTTATCCGGAGCACAGGTCACTGTTTATAAGGGAAGTACCGTGTTAAGGACATTTAATGTTCCGGCTGGCAGAGGCGGTACATTGTGGCATGTGTTTGACTACAATGCACGTACCAATACAATTACTCCGGTCAATACAATGGAGTACCATTATGATGAGGACACGGTCGGTAGCACTGAGGACTACTCCGATCAGTGAAATACAAATGTAAAAAACAGTTCATTAACTGAAAATATACTTGATACGATGCACACGTAGTGCATATGGCAATAGAAGAGGGGCAGATAGTGAGAGGATTCTTTGGTGGATCGTTTACCGCTATCTGCCCGCTGTTTAGAAAAGATTATGTCTAAAATGGAGGTGATTACGGTGCAGTTATTTCGTGAGTGGAATTTGAAAAATACGATCGCATTGGTCGGAATCGCAGCAGCGGTGATCATGGGGCTGCTCCTGGTAAAGTACAAGGTGTCCACGGCAAAGTATCAGCCGGTGGAAGCTGTGATACAGTCGGGCAGTACAACCGATACCCTGAACCGGTCTGACAATACATATTCATATTTTCATCAGGTAATGTATACATATAATATAGAAGGAAAAGAATATCACAGCGCGCAGCAGGTATTTCGGTTTCGACAGAGTGATGTTGGAAAACATGTGACTGTCCGTTATGATGTGAACGATCCGCAGAAGCTGTATAGTAAGTTTTATGCGGGGTCGCTGCTGGGACTGTGCATTTTTTTTGCAGTGTTTGGGATCGGGCTTTTCTTCGCGGATCCCGTGCGGTAGAAATGACAGGAGCGTAGAAGCTCGGAATTGAGGAATGGATTGAAACAGGATGTAAAGAAAAAGAGAATATGGTTTGGAGGGGGACTGCTGCTTCTGCTGGCACTTCTTACTGCCGGCAGACTGCTTCATATCGGTCCGTGGGATACGGGACATGTGACCCATCCGTCGGTTACGGATGATCGCAGCGAGGAAGAGACGCAGACACAGTTTGATGCGCTCATGCAGCAGATCTTTGTATCCGAAGTGACGGATGACAGCATAACCTTGAACTACACCTTAAAGGATCCGCAGAAATACGGGATCGATAAAGATCCTGAGACACTGGGCTCTTATGGTATCGAGGCGTTTCGGGATGACCGGATCATGCAGGAAAACTGGATGGCATCCCTGGAAAGTTTTGACTACGACAAACTGACGAAAGAACAGCAATTGACCTATGATATACTGCGCAGCGTGATCAACACCAATCGAAAGTCGGCAGATCTGGCGGAATATGCAGAGTGCCTGGGACCGACAACCGGGATTCAGGCACAGCTGCCGGTGCTGCTGGCGGAATATCATTTTTACCGGCAGGAAAATGTAGACACCTATCTGCATCTGCTGAAAAAGGTTCCGGAATATTTTGAAGAGATCATTGCATTTGAGCAGAAAAAATCAGCGGATGGATTGTTTATGAATGACACGACTGCACAGGCAATCATAGACCAGTGCCAGGAATTTATCACCAGCCCGGAAGAAAACTATCTGATCAGTACATTCGCTGCACGGCTGGATGAGGTTAATGGATTAAGCGGCGAACAGAAGAAACGTTACATCCGGTTAAATAAAAAGTATGTAACAGGGAGTGTCATTCCGGCATATCAGTCTCTGATCGATGCGCTTCTGGAACTGAAGGGTTCAGAGAAGAATCAGCAGGGTCTCTGTTATCTTCCGAAAGGGAAGGAGTATTATGCCTATCTTGTTGAGTCGATGACCGGTTCTGCCCGTTCTGTTTCACAGATCGATCAATGGCTGGATGAAACATTGCAGAATGCGCAGAAGAAGATGTCACAGGTGTTGTCGGAGGCACCGGATGCATATTACGATGCACAGAATGTAAAATACCCGTCCACTGATCCGGTAGAGACGATCCGGTGGCTGCAGGAACAGATCACGGCGGATTTTCCGGAACTGTCGGATGACATCCGGTGTAATGTAAAATACGTGGATGCTTCTCTGGAGGATAGCTTAAGTCCGGCTTTTTATCTGACGTCGCCGATGGATGCCTATCAGGATAATGTCGTCTATATCAACCAGAAGGAAGAGTATGACCTGTCGCAAGCATTTCCGACTGTGGCGCATGAAAGCTATCCGGGGCATCTGTACCAGAATGCCTATTTTCAGGAGCAGGATCCGGCACCGATCCGGAGTGTGATCAGCATTGGCGGTTACACGGAGGGCTGGGGTACCTATGCCGAGCTGTACAGCTACCGGCTGGCAAGGCTGGATCAAAATGAAGCAGATCTGTTGTCAAACAATACACTGGCGACCTTATGCCTGTACGCAAAAGCGGACATAGCGATTCATTATAAGGGATGGAATCTGGCGAAGCTGACAAAGTATCTGAAGAAGTATGGATTTAGCGGAAGCCAGAGCCGTACGATGTATGATGCCATGCTCGCAGAGCCGGCAGGCTATCTGCAATACACAGTGGGGTACCTGGAGATCCAGGCGTTGAAGGATACGGCGCAGGATCGGCTGGGCAGTGCATTCTCCGCAAAGGAATTTCATAAGTTCTTTTTATCTGCCGGGGAGGCACCGTTTGATGTACTGCAGGATCGTCTGCAGCAGTGGATCCGGGAGCAGATGTAACAATCAATGGTATATGTTGTGATGAAGAGGAAACATTACAACATATACCATTTTTCTTTTTGTTATTTTCTATCGGCAGAATCAGAAACAGGAATATCTATTTTGTGTTAAATGGTTGAATAATATATGTAAATATTGTATAATAATTGTCATGTAAAATAAATATCAATTAAGCATATTGTACAAAGATAGAAAGAGAAGGATAAAAATGAATTGTAATATTCGACAAATAAATTCTGTGTTTATACAATAAAATTGTTAATTATTTGAAGATTACGAAAGACGAAAGGGGGCATCGGAAGCAGCGTGATACCATGCGTATCAGGGTGCAGGAACAATGACCATGAGAAAGGGGATTACAGAATGAGAATGAACAAAACAAAAAGCTTGCTTGCTTTTACGTTGTCAGCGGCAATGGTGCTGACTTCGGTCAATCTGCCGGGGCTGGCAAGGAAGGCAAAGGCAGCAGTAACACCACCGGTGGAAAATCTGGAAGACACAAGTGTTCTGAAGGAGAAGGGAGACAAGCTGATTTCGACGCAGACCGAGACCAGTCATGTGAAAGATACAGGGGAGTATGATGGTTATATACAGACCTTGTCTGCAGAGCAGTTGAAGAGTACATATCTGAAACTTACGTTTACAGTGGCTGCAGATACCGCTGCAGAGACGAAGCTGTTTACGGTGCAGCCATTTGATACAAAGTGGGGTGGCTGGCAGGATAACATCGTGAAGATGTCGGATGCGCAGTATGATGAGACGAAAGAGCAGTATGTGGCATATGTTGACTGCGCTAAGGTGCTGGAGTCCTATACCAGTGGCGGCACGATCAATGGAGCGAATGTCAGCTTCTGCCAGTCTGAGCCGACGGTGACACTGACCGGACTTTATACCTGTGTTGTGGTTGATCCGGATGCAACATTGTCACCGGAGCAGCTGAAATGGCAGGAAGAACAGCAGGTTGTTATATGGTCTGATCCGGAGACGAAGACGGGATATGGTCATGAGCAGCTGCAGGATCTGGCTCTGTCAGATATTGTAGCAGGTCTTGGGAATGCCGGAGCCAAATATGCATTTGACAAGGTCAAAAGCCAGAATGTTACAGTATATGTTAAGGTGACAAAGGATTCAAGATATTCCCGTTTAAAGATCAGTGCGGGAAATTTAGATACCGGCAGCTTTTCCAATAAAGAACTGATCGGTATTGATAATACGACGAATACAAAAGAAAATGGTGGAAGCGGTTACAAGAATAATGCACATTTTCTTCATGCAGGCTGGGGAACCTCCGGCGGTTATGGTTCCGGTATGGGACAGCAGGAAAGTGGTATTTATAAGTTTGAAAATACGAATCTGAAAAAGGGAACAGCAGACACAGCCGGACTTCGCCTGCGCAGGATGACGACGGATGTGGAAGCCTATATTTGCGGCATTACATTTGGCAGGGTAGGTTCTGTTTCTGTATCAAAACCGGATTCTGATGGAAAAGTAACCGTGACAGAAGGCTTTGACGCCTCTAAGGTTGAGTCGTGGAACAAGGATGATTCTGATACAGAGCCAAAGCCGGAGCCGGAGATGCGTGCAGATGAGGTTGAGGCGATCCAGAACGTTTTAACGACGGTCAAAGCATACGAGCAGAAGGATATCCTTTCAGAAGAAGTGTGGACTACTTTACAGGATGCGATCAAAAAAGCAGAGGATCTTATCGCAGACAGTACGTCACTTTCTACCGATATTAAGGCACAGCGTAAGCTGCTTGAAAATTACCTTCCGACCGTAGAGGAAGAAGTCGATCGGACTGCGACGAGAAATGGTCTGAAATCATCGATCGATTATTGCAAGAATCTGAAAGAAGAAGATTATGCCAATAAAGACACATTTGCCAAGTTAGAAGAGGCAATCCAGACGGCACAGACAGCATACGATAATGTTTCGGATACAAGATTAAATTATAAAGCTGCCAGAGATACCTTAGAGAAAGTTCGTGTGGCACTGGCTCCGAATGTATCCGGGACGGAGAGTGATCCAAAGGAATTTCGTATTCTCAGTAAAAAAGAAGTAGTAAAAGAAATGGGTGCGGGAATCAATCTGGGTAATACGATGGATGGCGGTCTGTATGATTCATCAGAGACCGGCTGGCAGGCATATAAGACAACAAAAGAATATATTAAGGCACTTCATGATGCAGGTTATAATACGGTGCGTATTCCGGTAACCTGGGGGGCACATATTAACGAGGATTATACGATTGATGAAGCATGGCTGAGCCGTGTGCAGGAGATTGTAGATTATTGTGTGGATCAGGATATGTATGCGATCATCAATATTCATCATGATGGCGCAGCGAACCACGATAATCGTGGAAATAATACCCCCGCATGCTGGTTAGATACCTATGCACAGGATATCGAGCCGGTTTATCAGAAGTATGAGGGTGTATGGAAGAATATTGCAGAACGTTTTAAAGATTATGATGAGCATCTGATCTTTGAAAGCATGAACGAGGTGACAGATGCACATGGTACGGCAACAAATGAGGACGATGCTGTATTAAATGCATTGAATCAGTTATTTATCAACACGGTGCGTTCTACAGGAGCCAATAATACAAAACGCTGGCTGGCGATCACAGGACGTTTTGCAACGACAAATGCGATCACAGAGATGCCGGAGGATGTATTGGCAGATGCCGGTGAGGCAGGAACTACCCGGTTAATGTTTGCAGTACATATTTACAAAGCAAATAATAATGTAAGATGGAGTTATAGTGACCTGAAGACATGGCAGAGCTCTATGAGTGCAAGTTCTAAGAATGTCAGTGCATTAGATCCGGAAATGCCGTTATATGTTGGCGAGTATGGTGTACGGACAAAAGCACAGAGTGGTTCGGCTACCGGTTATAACAATGCAGAAAGAGCATTGAATTATGAACTGTGTGCGGCTGTAGCAGATTTTTATGGAGCTGTACCGGTAGTATGGGATCAGGGTACAGGAAACTATCTGGGGGTTGAGACAGAGCAGGGATTATTCACGGATTGGAACAGACCGGAGTTAAAGC
Organism: uncultured Lachnospiraceae bacterium; assembly: GCA_958444395.1. GTDB lineage: Bacteria > Bacillota > Clostridia > Lachnospirales > Lachnospiraceae > Jutongia. Next base: position 3,361 of record CAUCOL010000010.1, on the reverse strand, counting down.
CGGTGTATGACGATGTTGTATTTGGCACGATCCGTGGTACGTTAGAGTCAGGCAAGAGCAGCGATCTGTCTACTCGTATGAGTACGATTTATATGAGCTATGGACATGGATCGACCAGTGACAATGGTGTATCAAAGGATCCTGAGATTGCAGAGGCAACAGATATTACACTGAGTGATTCTAAGGTTGAGTTAAAGGCAGGCGAGAGAAAAACAATTACTGCAACATCTGATTCTGCAAGAGATATTGTATTGTGGAGTACGGATAATGATTCTGTCGCAACGGTGTACAATGGACAGATTCATGCGAAGTCGGGCGGTGTGACAACAGTTTATGCAAAGTCACAGTCCGGATCTGTGGTAAAAGAGATTCCGGTGATTGTTCAGTCTACAGGAGATGTCAAGGCGACTTCTATTAAGACAGAGAAGGCTTATTATGAGATCACAGAGGGTGATACGCTGACATTAAATACCACCGTAACACCACAGGATAATAAAGATACGATTACCTATACGTCTTCCAATACCAATATTGCAACGGTCAGCAACAGTGGAAAGGTGACTGCTGAAAATGCCGGACTGACGTATATCGTTGTAAAAGCATCCAGTGGTATCAGCACAATTGTAGCAGTTAAAGTCAATAAAAAGGCAACCAGTGGCACAGTAAGTGTTACATTAAATACGATTTTCTCTGACAGCGGTCTGACGGAGAAGAGTCAGCCGGTACTTATTAATGGGGATGGTCAGTATACTCTTACTTATGATTTGTCAAAGGATCTGTCAGCAGATGGAGAGAAAGCTGATATTACGAAGCTGGAGAATCTTACAGCCGTATTTATCCGTGATACAAATACTTTAAAACCGGTTGTATCACAGGCAAAGATCCGTTATGACAAGGTAGCAGTAAATGATACGGAATTAACACTGAAAAAGACAGACAGCATGGATGCAGAAGGATTTAAGAATCTGTTAAAAGACAATGGACAGCTTGATTCCAATGACCCGATCAATGGATGGGATGGCAGTGCTGTAGAAGAGATTACAGTAAATAGCAGTAAACACAGTGTAAGTTTTAAAGACATTGAAAATCCTACAAAGATTTCAGTAACATTTACCATCAAGGATATGAAGTTCTTCCCGGGGTATGAGAAGGAAAATCCGACAACACAGGTGGAAAGCGTTACAGCTAATAAGATCGTTATTCCAAATACAGGCGAGAGTGCGCAGGTTGAGGTGAAGCTGACACCGGCAACAACAGATTCAGAGATGACCTTCTATACGACAGATGGTGCTATAGCAGTAGTCGATAATAATAAGCAGACCGTTGATGCAGATGGAAACATTAAGATTTCTGTGACAGCAGTCTCAGAAGGAACCACTACATTAGTTGGTATAACCGAAAATGGTAAAAAGGTATTTTATACAATTGGTGTGGGTGATCTGAAAGAGGAGAATCTCGCAGAACCGCAGGATCCGACACCGGAAGGGCTGGATGGAACGGAGCCGGCACCAAGTCAGGAGCCAAGTACAGAACCAACAGCGACAGCAAGTGTGGCACCAAGTCAGGAGCCAAGTGCAGAACCAACAGCGACAGCAAGTGTGGCACCAAGTCAGGAGCCGGGCACCGAACCGACAGCAAGTGTAACACCAAGTCAGAAACCGGATATCGAGCCGAGTGCCGTACCGAGCCAGAAACCGGATATCGAGCCGAGTGCCGTACCGAGTCAGAAACCGGATGTCAAGCCAAGTGCCACACCGAGCCAGAAACCGGATGTCGAGCCAAGTGCCGTACCGAGCCAGAAGCCGAATGTGGTGCCGACGGTAGTGCCAACACAGCGCCCGAACAGCAGTACAGCACCATCTGCGCAACCGGCAACACAGCAGAAACTCAAAAAGGTTGTGCTTAATAAGGTGACTCGTAAGGCTGGCAACAAGATATCTGTAAAATGGAAGAAAGATAAAACAGTGACAGGTTATCAGATCGTATATTCTTCTGATAAAAAATTCAAAAAGAATGTGAAGAAGGTAACTGTCAATAAAAATGCTGCCACAGCTACATTCAAAGTGGGAAAAGCATATAAGAAAAATTGTTATGTAAAGATCCGCGCTTATGTAAAGGTAGCTGGCAAGAAGATATACAGTGCATATTCTAATGTGAAGAAAGCCGGTAAATAAAAAGACCGGAAGATATGCAGTAATCTGTGATAGCAGCTGGGGCACTGTCTTTTGCCCCGGCATCATAAGACAGGAAAATATCAAAAGATCCCAAAGTCATAGGTAATGACTTTGGAATCGAAGATAAAAGAAAAAACCGTATCTTGCGTAATACACGTAAGATACGGTTTTTTGTGTTATTAGGAAACTTTTCGTTTCTTAATAATATAAAAACACTCTGTAAGGATGCGCATTTCGCGGAAAAGAAATAAATGCTACGTATTCCGCGAAATGCGCAAAAGAATCGCAAGCGACTCTTTATTCCAAAAAGTCTTTGAAAAACTCTGTGCTTCAGAGAAATTACAGCTGAGGACCAGCAGATACTAATGCTTTACCAGCATCATTTCCTTCGTATTTAGCGAAGTTCTTGATGAATCTTTCTGCCAGGTCTTTTGCCTTTGTCTCCCACTCAGAAGCATCTGCATATGTGTCACGAGGATCCAGGATACCTGTATCAACACCGTTTAACTCTGTAGGAACTTCAAAGTTGAAGAATGGGATCTTCTTTGTAGATGTGCTTAAGATGTCACCATTTAAGATAGCATCGATGATTCCACGAGTATCTTTAATGGAGATACGCTTGCCTGTACCATTCCATCCTGTATTTACTAAGTAAGCCTTAGCGCCGTTCTTCTCCATCTTCTTAACAAGCTCTTCTGCATATTTTGTAGGATGTAACTCTAAGAATGCCTGTCCGAAGCAAGCGGAGAATGTAGGAGTTGGCTCTGTGATTCCACGCTCTGTACCAGCCAGTTTTGCTGTGAAACCTGACAGGAAGTAGTACTGTGTCTGTTCTGGCGTCAGGATAGATACTGGAGGCAGTACGCCGAATGCATCTGCAGAAAGGAAGATAACGTTCTTTGCTGCTGGTGCAGAAGAGATAGGACGTACAATATTCTTAATATGATCAATAGGGTAAGAAACACGAGTGTTCTCTGTTACAGTCTTATCAGCGAAGTCGATCTTGCCGTTTGCATCCAGTGTAACGTTCTCAAGTAATGCGTTACGTTTGATCGCATTGTAGATGTCTGGCTCAGACTCGATATCCAGATCGATAACCTTAGCATAGCAGCCACCTTCAAAGTTGAATACACCGTTGTCATCCCAGCCGTGCTCATCATCACCGATCAGGAGACGCTTAGGATCTG